>NZ_JBFUCJ010000020.1:0-72921 GCF_056405295.1 Variovorax sp. P1_H2
GTTATAGTCCAGCTTGCTTTTCCAAAATCATCAAATACGATGATTCCGGCTGCATAGCACGGTGTGTAGCGATCGCGCCCTCCATAAGATCGAGGAACTGAATAAGCTCGTCCAAAGTATCTTTTGATTTGATTGGCGGTTGGCTTGAATAATTTGCATTCCTTTTGCGTGCGCTCGTCGACGTTCATTGTCGCGCCGGATTCCAAAATGGTGACTTCCAAGATGTTTCTGGAATGCGCCGAAAATGATGTAGCCAAGACAATGAAAAAAATGATTGGTGCAATGGGAGGTTGGGCTACCATTTTGCAGTTCTCGCTTCGGTCTTGTTCTTTCTTCCAATGTCGGGATGTCGAAAGACTTCTTGCATTGAAACATTCAATGTTTCCGAGAGTTGCCTTACCAACCATCGAAGAGAGTCATTTTGAGCACCACTCACCGCTTCGTATACCTCTTTTCCGTCAGGGCCAACTCCTACTCCCACGATTTCGATGCCAATGAGTCGACGTTGGAGGGGTAGCGATCAGGCCATGATTTTCTAGCCTCGTTGCGATGAATCGCAATTGCTCTTTCTCTGTTTCCTTTGATGAGCTCAAGACTCCGCAATTTCTTCAGTTCGGTTGGCGTGCATTTTTTTGTGATGACACAGCGTGATTGCAGATAGCCCACATGATTGGTCACTCTGTGAAGCGATGCCGTTTGGTAGATTGTTCCATCCCGATCGATCAAGAAATGAGCGCCATTGGGCGTGCCATTCTGCGTATTGGCGTACGAGTTGAACGTGGCTTGAGCGGTGGCGGCATTGGTCTGATGAACCACAATTCCGTTGATGGCTCCCAAATCGCCTCGTTCGATAAGTGAAAAATCTTCACCTTGATTCGATCCGCGTACACGTGGCCGGCCTTTGTGATGTAAAGCGACATTGCTTCCTCTGAGGCCTMACGATTGTTTTGAATGTCGAAACTGGCGGCCACTGTGCCCCCGGAACCGCCTTGCTGGCTTTGGATGACGTATTCCTGTGCGAATCGTGCAAGAGATAGGCTGACTTCCTCCACGCCTGTCGGCATGGTGTCTTTGACAACTGGCGCAACTCCCGTCACGATGACATCTCCCATCGTGATCTTTAGATATTCGAGGGGGCTGCCGCCGGCCTTCCTGACCACGAGTGTGGCTGTGTCGATGTGCTTGCCTGTGAGGCAATACTTGAGGAGATTGGGGCTGGCCCGGTCAATGCGGTGATCGAAGCATAGGTCGCTGACGGTGGCCTTCCCGGCACCTCCGCCGCTTCCCGAGTGCATCGATGACTTTTGACGGATCGTCCATTCCCAACTCAGGACTTCGATCTCGTCTTTGTGCTTGCAGTCCTGCGATTCGCCAGCAATTCCGGCGAGCTTCAGAAAGATGTCCTGTTCCATGAAAGTCCTCCACTGAAAGGCGATGTGTGAAAGGGCAAGCGCTGGTAGCGCGGGCCCCCACGGACGCTACCGCATGGCCGTGCGCTTCCCGCCAGCGCGATGCGCTTCAAGACCTATCTCGTTGAATTTCGGACAAGTCTCGCGATAGCGAAATATTGCTTCTGCAGAATGCGCGGCGCATTCGCCTAAAACCTCGCGGAGCAGTTTGGGTGGGCGGCGTTCCTCTGGAGCACCTCACCGGCGCCAAGACGGTGGATGCCGACGTTTCCGCCAAGCGGGCGATCGAGAAATTCGTGGCCGTCGTGGCCGTCGTGCCCGGCGCCCCTTCTTCGCCGAGAAGCCGGATATCGCCACGCTGCGCCTGAGTTTCGCGACCGCCAATGTTGAAGATCCGCGAAGGCATTGCGCGGCTCGGCGCTCCAGGCTTTCGCGCGGCGGTGCGGGCCAAAGTGCTGTCACTCCAYTGTCACTCCACTGTCACTCCACTGACACACCACTTTCGTCGCGGCGTCATCCGTCGTGCCTACCTTCGTGCGTCGATCTCCCGATCTTCAAACGCACGAAAGAAGCACACCGAATGACCACGAAACGCCCGTCCGAAGTCCTGTCGATCGACCTGGACGACATCGGCTACAACAAGACCTCGAATCCTTCCTTCAGCGATCTGGTCGAGGCCCGCCTGAGCCGCCGCAACCTGTTCGGACTCGGCGTCGGCAGTGCCAGCGTCGCGCTGTTGCAGGCCTGCGGTGGCGGCAGCAGCAACGGCTTCATTCCTGTCGCCGCCTCGGCACCGGCGCCTGCCCCGGCACCCGCGCCGGCGCCTGCCCCGGCTGCCGCCAAGCTCGGTTTCACCGCCGTGCCGAAGAGCCTGGACGATGTGGTCTCGGTGCCCGCCGGCTACACGGCCAGCGTGCTGTACCGACTCGGCGACCCGATCGCGACCGGCGTGCCGGCTTACCTCAACGACGGCACCGATGTGCCCGCCAGCTATGACCGTCGGGCCGGCGACCACCACGACGGCATGACCTTCTTCGGCATCGACGCCTCGAACAAGTGGGACCCGGCCGCCGCGGCCCGCGGCCTGCTCGCGATGAACCACGAAGCCATCACGGCGCTGTTCCTGCACCCCACCGGCCAGACCATCGTCGGCACCGGCAACGCGGCCGTGCGCAGCGTCGCCGCCGAGGTGCAACGCGAATTCTTCGTCCACGGCGTGAGCGTGATCGAAGTCGCCAAGAGCGGGACCGCCTGGAACTACAAGCAGGATTCGGGCTTCAACCGCCGCATCCACACGCTGACCGAGATGCAGTTCTCCGGCCCGGCGGCAAGGGCCGACTACCTGAAGACCAAGTTCTCGATCGACGGCAGCAAGACCCGCGGCACGGTCAACAACTGCGCCAACGGCACCACGCCCTGGGGCACCTACCTCACCTGCGAGGAAAACTGGGCGGGCTACTTCCGCCGCATCGTGGCCACCGACAACCCCAACCGCAGCGCGAAGGAGATCGCGGCCTTCGCACGCTACGGCGTTGCCGGCACCGGTCGCGAACTCTGGGCCACCGTCACGCCCGACACCGGCGACAACCTCTATGGCCGCTGGAACACGGAGGTGGTCAGCGGCGCCGCCAGTGCCGTGGACGACTACCGCAACGGCGCCAATACCTATGGCTGGGTGGTGGAGATCGACCCCTTCACGCCCGCCAGCACGCCGAAGAAGCGCACCGCGCTGGGCCGCTTCGGCCACGAGGGCGCCTGCCTCGGCCCGGTCGTGGTCGGCAAGCCGCTGGTCTGGTACATGGGCGACGACGCGCAGAACGAGTACATCTACAAGTTCGTCTCGACCAAGGCGTGGAACGCGGCCGACATCAACGGCGGCATCGCCGCCGGCGACAAGTACATGGACGACGGCAAACTCTACGTCGCGCGCTTCAATGCCGACGGCACGGGCAACTGGCTCGAACTCGCGCTGGGCGTCAACGGCATCACGGCCGGAAACCCGGCGTACGCCTTCGCCGATGCCGCGGACGTGCTGATCAACGTTCGCCTCGCGGCAGACGCGGCCGGCGCGACCAAGATGGACCGGCCGGAGTGGACCGCCGTCAATCCGAAGAACGGCGAGGTGTATGTGACCCTCACCAACAACACGGCGCGACCCGTCGGCGGCACCGATGCTGCCAACCCGCGCTCGTACAACGATCCCAAGGGCCCGACCCAGACCGCGCAGAAGGGCAATCCGAACGGCCACGTCGTGCGCTTCGCGGATGCCGGCGGCAACCCGGCCGCGACGACCTTCAAGTGGGACGTCTATCTGTTCGGCGCGCGCTCCACGGCATCGGCCGACGTCAACCTGTCGAGCCTGGTTGCAGACAACGACTTCTCGAGCCCGGACGGCATGTGGTTCAGCTCGGCAACCGCCGGCCTGCTCTGGCTCGAGACCGACGACAGCAAGTACACCGACGTGACCAACTGCATGATGCTGGCCGCCCTGCCGGGCCAGGTCGGCGATGGCGGCGCGAAGACGATCACCAATGTCGACGGCGCGACCAGTGCCACGCAGCCGACCCTGGTCGGCAAGGCACCGGGCACGGACGGCCTGCGCCGCTTCCTCGTCGGCCCGAAGGATTGCGAGATCACCGGCATTGCCGAGTCCGGCGACGGCCGCGCGCTGTTCGTGAACATCCAGCACCCGGGCGAGACCACGCCGGCCGCCAACATCGGCGACCCCACCAAGTTCGGCAGTCACTGGCCCGGGGGCGGCACGGCGCGTCCGCGCTCGGCGACGGTGGTGATCACCAGGGACGATGGCGGCCTGATCGGGCTCTGACGCGAAGCGGCCCCGGGGTCAGGCGATGGCCTGCCCGAAGTCGGCGATGAGTTCGTCTGCCGACTCCAACCCCACCGAGACCCGGACCAGCCCGTCGGCGATCCCCATCTCGGCGCGCACCACGGGGCCCGCTTCCCAGTAGATCGTCGGCGCCACCGGAATCACCAGCGTCCGGTTGTCGCCCAGCCCGGTGGCCTTGATGGCCAGCTGCAGGCGGTCGAGCGCCGCCATCATCCGCGTGCTGTCGCGCAGCTCGAAGGCCAGCAGCCACGAGCCGGCCCTGAACAGCTTCAGGGCCAGCGCATGCTGCGGATGGCTTTCCAGCATCGGGTAGTGCACCCTGGCGACCGCTTCATGGGCTTCGAGAAAGCGCGCCAGCGCCAGCGCCGTCGCGCTGGTCTGCGCCACCCGCAGCGCCAGCGTCTCGGCCCCCAGGCTGATTCGATGCGCCTGTTCGGGTGCCAGCGTGCCGCCCATTTCGCGCAGCCCCTTCTTGCGGATCTGCTGCAGGCCCCACTGGCGCGGGTCGAGGCCGCGATAGCTGGCGGCGATGTTGGGGTAGCCCTGCCAGTCGAACTCGCCGGTGTCGGTGACCGCGCCGCCGAGCGCCGCGCCGTGGCCGGCGATGGTCTTGGTCAGCGAATTCACGACCAGCCCGGCGCCGACGCTCTTCGGCCGGAAGAGGGCGGGGGAGGTGATCGTGTTGTCGACCACGTAGAGCAGCCCGCGCTCGCGGCACAGGGCGCCGATCGCCTCCAGGTCGGGGACCTGGGTGCCGGGGTTGGCGATGGTCTCGACGAACACCATGCGCGTCTGCGGCCGCAGGGCGTCGCGCACGCGGTCGACCGAGCCCGCATCGACCTTGTCGACCGACACGCCCAGCCCGGCCAGCGTGCCGAACAGGCTGTTGGTGTTGCCGAAGACGAAATGGCTCGAGACGACGTGGTCGCCGGCGCGCAGCAGCGTGAGGAAGACCGCGCTCAGCGCCGCCATGCCGCTGGCGAAGCAGATGCTGCCGAGGCCCTGTTCGAGCTGCGTCACCTTGGCCTCGAGCGCGGCCGTGGTCGGCGTGCCCTGGCGGGCATAGCTGAAGCTGTTCTTGAGCGTGCCCTGGAAAACGCCGATCAGGTCTTCGGTGCGCTCGTAGCCGTACTGCACCGAGGTGTGGATCGGCTTGTGGATCGCGCCGTGCTCGACGCCGCCGCGGCGGTCGCCGTGCAAGGTCGCGGAGGTGGGCGGCGGGCGCTGGTCGTCGGCCATGCGGCTCACCGGAGCACTTCGAGCAGGCGGTCGAGGCCGCCTTCGTTGATCGCCACCATCGCCTGTTCGCGCACCAACGGCTTGGCGTGGAAGGCCACCGAGAGGCCGGCTTCGCCCATCATCGGCAGGTCGTTGGCACCGTCGCCGACGGCGATCGTCTCGGCCGCCGAGATGCCGAGCAGCGAGGCCACCTCGAGCAGGGTGCGGCGCTTCTCGGCGCCATCGCAGATGTCGCCCCAGGACTGCTGCACGACCTCGCCGGTGAGCAGACCGTCGGCTTCGTCGAGCAGGTTGGAGCGCGCGAAATCGATGCCCAGCCGATCCTTCACGCGGTTGGCGAAGAAGGTGAATCCGCCCGACACCAGCAGCACCCGCAGCCCCGCCGCCTTGCAGGCCGTGACCAGTCGCTCGGCCCCCGGGTTGAGCTGCAGGCGCTGGTCGTAGACCTGCTGCAGGGCCGCCACCGGAACACCCTTCAGCAGCGCCACGCGCCGCCGCAGGCTTTCCTTGAAGTCCTTGATCTCGCCGCGCATCGTGGCCTCGGTGATGGCCGCGACCTCTGCCTTCTTGCCGACGGCATCGGCGATCTCGTCGATGCACTCGATGTTGATCAGGGTCGAGTCCATGTCGAACGCGATCAGCTTGAAGTCGGCGAGGGCGAGCGGCGGCGTGAAGCGCTGGATCGAGAGGCCAGGCAGCAGGGAAGGGGCGGAGGCGGGATTCATGTTCGGGAGAGATAGTGTCGGTCGGACCAGGTCGCGAGCCATTCGGGGCGGTAGGCGACGAACACCGCCGCCAGCATGCCGGTGACGATGCCGTCGCTCCAGGCCATGAGCCACAGCGCGACGTTGGAGGCCATGGTATCGATCATCGCCGGCGAAGCCGACAGGGTCTGTTGCCAGAGCCAGGCCGCCGCGAAGGCGCACAGCAAGGTGCCCATGAAGGCGCGCACGAGGATGTAGACGAAGGGATTGCGCGGCAGCCAGCGGCGCACCGCCCAGCCGGTCGCCAACGCCAAGGTCGCGGGCAAGACGCCCTGCCAGAAGGCCAGCAAGAGCATCTCGGCCGGCGCGAGCTTGCCGATGAGCCCGGCAAGCAGCGCCACCGCGAGCAGCACCGGCACCGCCAACGGCCAGCCCAGCATCAGCAGCACCAGGCAGGCGCCGGACCAGCGCAGCGAAAGCGGCATCGGCGTCAGTGCCGGCAGCGCCCACATCCAGGGCAGCAGCACCAGCGTGGCCAGCGCGGGCCCGAGCAGCCGTCCGGCAGCCAGCATGCGCCAGGGCCGCACCGACAGCGCCGCGGCCAGCGCGAGCACGAGGAGGGTGGTTTGCAGGAGTTGCATCGGCGGCCTGATCGAGTGCATCGAGGGGCGATCCATTCGCGCCGCTGCCGTGATCAGGCGGCCGCCGCCTCGTGCTGCTTGGGCTGCCCCAGCGAGCGCAGCACGTCGCGCACCATCTGCGCGCGCTCCTTGGGCTCCTTCAGCTCGCGCTCGATGCGCAGCTTCTCGTTGCCCGCGAGCTTGATGTGCTTGTTCTTCTGGATCAGGTGGATGATGTTCATCGAGTCGATCGGCGGGTCCTTCTTGAAGGTGATGTGGATCACCCCCGGCGCGGCATCGACCTTGATCACGCCATAGGGCCGCGCCAGCACGCGCAGCCGGTGCACGTCGATCAGCGTCTGCGCCTGCGGCGGCAGCTTGCCGAAGCGGTCGACGATCTCCTCGAGCAGGGTGTCGATCTGGTCCGGCGTCTTGGCGGTCGCCAGCTTCTTGTAGAAGGACAGCCGCAGGTGCACATCGCCGCAGTAGTCGTCGGGCAGCAGGGCCGGCGCATGCAGGTTGATCTCGGTCGTGACCGACAGCGGCGCCAGCAGGTCGGGCTCCTGCCCGGCCTTGAGCGAACGCACCGCCTCGGCCAGCATCTCGTTGTAGAGCTGGAAGCCGATCTCCATCATGTTGCCGCTCTGGTTCTCGCCCAGCACTTCGCCGGCACCGCGGATTTCCAGGTCGTGCATCGCGAGGTAGAAGCCGGAGCCCAGTTCTTCCATCTGCTGGATGGCATCGAGCCGCTGCGCCGCCTGCTTGGTCAGGCCATCGATGTCCGGCACCATCAGGTACGCATAGGCCTGGTGATGGCTGCGGCCGACCCGCCCGCGCAGCTGGTGCAGCTGCGCCAGGCCGAACTTGTCGGCGCGGCTCATCACGATGGTGTTGGCACTCGGCACGTCGATGCCGGTCTCGATGATGGTCGAGCACAGCAGCAGGTTGTAGCGCTGGGCCACGAAATCGCGCATCACGCGCTCGAGTTCGCGCTCGGGCATTTGGCCGTGCGCCACCGCGATGTGGGCCTCGGGCAGGATCTGCTCGAGCTTCTGGCGCCGGTTCTCGATGGTCTCGACCTCGTTGTGCAGGAAGTAGACCTGGCCGCCGCGCTTGAGCTCGCGCAGCACGGCTTCGCGAATGACGCCGGTGCCCTCGTTGCGCACGAAGGTCTTGATCGCCAGCCGCCGCTGCGGCGCGGTGGCGATCACGCTGAGGTCGCGCAGGCCCTCGAGCGCCATGCCCAGCGTGCGCGGGATCGGCGTGGCCGTCAGCGTCAGCACGTCGACCTCGGCGCGCATCGCCTTCATCGCCTCCTTGTGGCGGACGCCGAAACGATGCTCCTCGTCGATGATCAGGAGGCCCAGGTTCTTGAACTTGACCGATTGCGACAGCAGCTTGTGCGTGCCCACCACGATGTCCACGCCGCCGTCCGCCAGCCCCTTGGCTGCGGCGGTGATCTCCTTGGCGGAGCGGAAGCGGCTCATCTCGGCGACCTTCACCGGCCACTTGGCGAAGCGGTCGACCAGCGTCTGGTAGTGCTGCTCGGCCAGCAGCGTGGTCGGCGCCAGGAAGGCGACCTGCTTGCCGCCGGTGACCGCCACGAAGGCGGCGCGCAGCGCGACCTCGGTCTTGCCGAAGCCGACGTCGCCGCAGACCAGCCGGTCCATCGGCTGCGGCGAGATCATGTCCTGGATCACCGCGTGGATCGCGCCTTTCTGGTCGGCGGTCTCGTCGAAGCCGAAGTCGTTGGCGAAGACCTCGTAGTCGGCGGCCGAGAAGCGGAAGGCGTGGCCTTCGCGCGCCGCGCGGCGGGCATAGATGTTGAGCAGTTCGGCGGCCGAGTCGCGCACCTGCTCGGCGGCACGCCGCTTGGCCTTCTCCCACTGGCCCGAACCGAGCTTGTGCAGCGGCGCCTCGTCGGCGCTGACACCGGTGTAGCGGCTCACCAGGTGCAGTTGCGACACCGGCACGTAGAGCGTGGCCTTGTCGGCATATTCCAGGTGCAGCATCTCCTGCAGCAGGGGCTTGCCGTCGGTGTCCGTGCCCTGACCGAGGTCCATGTTGACCAGGCCGCGGTAGCGGCCGATGCCGTGCGCCGAATGCACCACCGGATCGCCGATCGCCAGTTCGCTCAGGTCCTTGATCAGGGCCTCGACGTCGCTGACCTGCTCCTGCTTCTTGTTGCGCCGGCGCGTGGCCGGCGCGGTCGCGAAGAGCTCGGTCTCGGTGACGAAGTCGATGCCTTGTTCGCGCCAGGCGAAGCCGGCCACCAGCGCCGCGGTGGCGATGCCGATCTTCTCGCCGGGCTGCGCCTCGAATTCGGCCAGCGAGTCGAAGGCGGGCGGACCGACGCCGCTGGCGCGCAGGAAGTCGAGCAGGCTCTCGCGCCGGCCGTTGCTCTCGGCGATCACGAGCACGCGGTGCGGCGTGCTGCGGATGTGCTCCTTGAGCTTGACCAGCGGGTCGTCGGCGCCGCGCACCACCGCGAAGGGCGGCAGGGTGTCGAACTCGGCGTAGGGCGGCGCATCGGCGGCGGCCTCGCCGCGGATCGCCAGCTGCGCGTGCGGCTTGGCCCGCTGGTAGAACTGCTCGGCATTCAGGAACAGCGCCTCGGGCGGCAGCGCCGGCCGCTCGGGGTCGCCCTGCACCAGCCGGAAGCGCTCGCCGGTGTCCTGCCAGAAATGCTGGAAGGCCGGCTCCAGGTCGCCGTGCAGCACCACCGTGGCATCGGACCCGAGGTAGTCGAAGACGGTCGCGGTCTCTTCGAAGAACAGCGGCAGGTAGTACTCGATGCCGGCGGTGGCGACGCCGTTGCCCATGTCCTTGTAGATCCGGCTGCGCGTCGGGTCGCCTTCGAGCAGCTCGCGCCAGCGGCTGCGAAAGCGCGCCCGCGCGTCGTCGTCCATCGGGAACTCGCGGCCCGGCAGCAGGCGCACTTCGGGCACCGGATAGAGGCTGCGCTGGGTGTCGGGGTCGAAGGTGCGGATCGAGTCGATCTCGTCGTCGAACAGGTCGACGCGGAAAGGCACCGGCGAGCCCATCGGGAACAGGTCGATCAGGCCGCCGCGCACCGCGTACTCGCCCGGGCTCACGACCTGCGTCACGTGGGTGTAACCGGCCAGCGTGAGCTGGGCCTTGAGCTTCGAATCCTGCAGCTTCTGGCCGCTCTTGAACTGGAAGGTGTAGCCGGCCAGGAAGGCCGGCGGCGCCAGCCGGTAGAGGGCGGTGGTGGCGGGGACCAGCACCACGTCGGCTTCCTTCTGGCTGATGCGCCAGAGCGTCGCGAGCCGTTCGCTGATCAAGTCCTGGTGTGGCGAGAAACTGTCGTAGGGCAGCGTTTCCCAATCGGGAAACAGCGCGCAGCGCAGTTCCGGCGCGAAGAACGCGATTTCATCGATCAGCCGCTGGGCGTCGTTGGCATCGGCCGTGAAGATCGCGGTCGCGCGGCCGGCCGCCTTCTCGCGCTCGGCCAGTTGCGCCAGCATCAGCGCGTCGGCCGACAGCGGGGGGCGCGGCAGCGTGAAGCGCTTGCCCGCCGTGAGTTGGGGGAGGTCCATGAGGTGCCCGGGAAATGCAGAACACCCCGCGCCGGTTGGCGAGGGGTGTGCGATAGGCCGATTCTAGAATGGCTCACCTTTTGCCGCTGGCCTTCGTCGCTCCTCCATGCCCGTTTCCCGTCTTTACGTCCTGATCCCTTGTGCGGGGTCCGGCAGCCGTGCCGGCAGCGCCGGCCCCAAGCAATACCGGCGCATCGCCGGCCGGCCGATGGTCGAGCACACGCTGGAGGCCTTTCGCGCGCTGACCGGAACCTTCGCCGGCCTGGCGCTCGCGGTGGCGCCCGACGATGCCGATGTCGGCATCGTGCTGCCGCGCTTCCCGGCCAAGGGCGAACACCTGCTGCGGGTCGGCGGCGCCAGCCGCGCCGCGACCGTGCGCAATGGCCTGCGCGCCTTGCGGCAGTTGGGCGCCGGCCCGCACGACTGGGTGCTGGTGCACGACGCCGCACGCTGCCTGGTCACGCCAAGCCAGATCGAGGCGCTGATCGCGGCCTGCGAGCACGACGCCGTCGGCGGCCTGCTGGCGCACCGGCTGGCGGATACGCTGAAGGTCGCCACGCCCGAGGGCCGGGTCGCGAGCAGCCCGACCCGCGCCGACAAGTGGCTGGCGCAGACGCCCCAGATGTTCCGCATCGGCATGCTGCTCGATGCGCTGGAGCGCAGCGGCGACGCCGTGACCGACGAGGCCAGCGCGATCGAGGCGATCGGCCTGGCGCCGCTGCTGGTGCCGGGCAGCGCGCAGAATTTCAAGCTCACCTATGCCGAGGATTTCGCGCTGGCCGAGGCGGTGCTTCGCAGCCGCAGGAGCGCGCCATGAGCGGCTGCTCCTTCCGCATCGGCGAGGGCTGGGACGTCCATCAGCTGGTCGCTGGCCGCAAGCTGATCCTCGGCGGCGTCGAGATCCCGCACAGCACCGGCCTGCTGGGCCACTCGGACGCCGACGTGCTGCTGCACGCCATCACCGATGCCTTGCTGGGCGCCGCCGCCCTGGGCGACATCGGCCGTCATTTCCCCGACACCGATCCGCAGTTCCGCGGCGCCGATTCGTCGGTGCTGCTGGCCGAGGCGGCGCGCCGCGTGCGGGCTGCGGGCTGGCAGATCGGCAATGTCGACAGCACCGTGATCGCGCAGGCGCCGAAGCTCGCGCCGCACATCCCGGCGATGTGCCGGGGTGTCGCCGCGGCGCTGGCCGTCGCGGTCGAGCAGGTCAACGTCAAGGCCAAGACCGCCGAGAAGCTGGGCCCGGTGGGCGAGGGCAGGGCGATGGAAGCGCGTGCCGTCGTCCTGTTGTACCGTTAGTTGGGCCGGCAGCCTCTCAGCTCTTGTTGTTCGGCGCTGCCGCGGGCGACGGCTTGTCCTTGGCCGCCGCGGCGTCGGGCTTGACCGAGGCCGCGCGCGGCATCCGGATGTGCGCCGCCAGGCCGCGCCCCGGCGTGCTGGTGAGCGCGAAGGTGCCGCCCATGCGCTCGATGTTCTTGGTCACGATCGACAGCCCGAGGCCGGCGCCGGCCGCCGAGGTGCGCGCGACGTCGCCGCGGAAGAAGGGCTTGCTCAGCTGCGACAGCATCGCCGGCGCAACGCCGGCGCCGTGGTCGCGCACCTTGATCAGCACCGCGTCGTTATGGGCCTGGGCCTGGATCGTGATGTCGGCCACGCCGGTGGAGGGCGTCTTGCCGTAGCGGCGCGCGTTCTCGACCAGGTTGGAGATCACCCGCTGCAGTTCGACCTCGTCGGCCATCACCCGCAGGTCGCCCGGCACGTCGACCGTGATCTTGATGTCCTCGTGGTCCTGGACCGCGTAGGTGCAGGCGTCGATCACGTCGCGCAGCAGCACCGGCTTGAACTCGACATGGTCGGGCCGCGCATAGTCGAGGAACTTGTCGATGATGGCGTCGAGCTGCGCGATGTCGGCCGCCATGTGGTCGCGCGCGTCCTCGTCGGCGACGCTCATCTCGGTTTCCAGGCGCAGCCGCGCCAGCGGCGTGCGCAGGTCGTGCGAGATGCCGGCCAGCATCACGGCACGGTCCTGCTCGATCTTGGCGAGCTGGTCGGCCATCCGGTTGAAGCCCACGTTGACCGCCCGGATCTCGTTGGTGCGGGCCCGTTCGTCGAGCCGGTGCGCCTCGTACTCGCCCTCGCGCACCTGCAGCGTGGCCTGCGACAGCTGCTTCAACGGCCGGTTGATCAGCCGGGTGATCAGTGCCGCGCCGGCCAGCGACAGCGCCATCGTGGTGGCCAGCCAGATCATCCAGGTGCGGCGGTCCAGGCGGCTGAAGCGGGTCGGGTCGACCAGCAGCCAGTAGGTGTCGCTCTCGATGGTGAAGCCGACCCAGAGGCCGGGCTCGTCGTTGACCCGGCTCGCCACGGTGGTGCCCTCGCCGAGCCGCGCGATCAGTTCCTCGGTCACGCGCTGGTCGAGCGCGCCGCTGGTGTAGGGCGTGAAGCGGTCGCCGGGCTCGCGCGGCAGGATGCGCACGCCTTCCTGGTCGGCCAGCGTCTTGATCAGCGAGACCCGGGTGATGGCGTCGGAATAGACCAGCGCCGCTCGCGTCAGGTTCACCAGCGAAGCGATCTGGTGCGCCGTCTGGATGGCGCGTGGCTCGTACTCGAGCGCGCGGAAGGTCTGCAGCCAGGCCACCGTACAGCCGACCAGCAGCAGCACCAGCAGGAAGAAGGTGCGCCAGAAGAGGCTGAGGCCCAGGTGCAGCCGCTTCCTGCGGCGGCGCGAGATGCTCCCGAGCGGGCTCGGCAGCGTCCCCTGGGTGCTGTCCTCGAGCGGGCTGGGCTGGRTGGTCTGGGGGCCGATGCCTGCGGCCACGAGCTTCAGGTCGTGCCGTCCGGCACGAACACGTAGCCGACGCCCCAGACCGTCTGGATGTAGCGCGGCGCTGCAGCGTCGGATTCGACCAGCTTGCGCAGGCGCGAGATCTGCACGTCCAGGCTGCGGTCGAAGGGTTCGAACTCGCGGCCGCGTGCAAGTTGCGCCAGCTTTTCGCGCGACAGCGGCTGCCTCGGGTGGCGCACCAGCGCCTTCAGCATGGCGAACTCGCCGGTGGTCAGCGAGAGTTCCTCGCCGTCCTTCTTGAGCGTGCGCGAGCCGAGGTCGAAGCTGAAGGGGCCGAAATTAACGGTCTCGTTGTCGGTCGACGGCGCACCGGGCGCCTCCAGCGGTGGGCGACGGCGCAGCACCGCGTGCACGCGGGCCAGCAGTTCGCGCGGGTTGAAGGGCTTGCCCAGGTAGTCGTCGGCGCCGACCTCGAGCCCGACAATGCGGTCGACGTCCTCGCCCTTGGCGGTCAGCATGATGATCGGCGTGCGGTCGTTGGCGGCGCGCAGCCGGCGGCACACCGAGAGGCCGTCCTCGCCGGGCATCATGAGGTCGAGCACGATCAGGTCGACCGTGTCGCGAAGCAGGATGCGGTTGAGCGCCTTGCCGTCTTCCGCCACGATGACCTCGAATCCTTCCTGGGTCAGGTAGCGGCGCAGCAGGTCGCGAATGCGTGCGTCGTCATCGACGATCACGATCTTGTCTGTGCGAGCGGGAGCTTGATTCATTTTCACAACGCCGAATTTGTAACAACGCCAATTCTGAAGCCGTTGACGCGTCATTGGCCGGCTTTGGCCTAGGTGTTGACACTAAGTTACAAAACTTGCGGCCGCTATCGGGTGGGACGCCAGCGCCTTGCAAGGCGATGGCACAGTGACCTCGTCGTCACTTTTTGCCGCCATGAAATCCACCGTCATCATGTTGTCATTGCTGGCTGCCGTCGCGGGCATGTCGGCCTGGGCCGGGTCCGCCGGGATGCTGTCGGCGAACGGCGCGCCCCGCGTCGACGCCCGGGAAGCCAGCGGCGGCGGTGGCCGGCGCCTGACGCCGGCCGAGCTCGCCCAGCTGCGACAGCAGGTGCGGCAGCAGTGGGCGCCGGGGCAGGATGGCGTGCGTTCGGCAGAATCGCAGCCGGCGCAGCGCATGATGCCGGACGCGTCGTCCCGGGGCGCACTGACCGCCCCGCGCAGCCGGCGGCCCTGAGCCCCGGCCCGCGGGGGCCCTTTCTTTTTCTTCCGAGGATGTGCTGATTTGAACAATGCCAAATGGATGGCGGCCTGTGCCGTCTTGGTGGGCGCGGGCACTGCCGCGGCCCAGTCCGTGACCCTCGCACCGCCGCAGAACGTGCTTCAGCTGTCGGCCAACTCGACGGTCGAGGTCCAGCAGGACTTGCTGACCATGGCCCTCAGCACCACCCGGGAGGCCGCAGACGCGGCCACTGTGCAGACCCAGCTGCGGACCGCGCTCGATGCCGCGCTGGCCGAAGCGCGCAAGAGCGCCCAGCCCGGCCAGCTCGATGTGCGCACCGGCAACTTCAACCTTGCGCCGCGCTACAGCCGCGAGGGCAAGATGACCGGCTGGCGCGGCACCGCGTCGTTGGTCCTCGAAGGGCGCGACTTCCCGCGCATCACGCAGACCGCGGCCCGCATCGGCACGCTGTCCATCGCCAACATCGGCTTCGGCCTGAGCCGAGAGCAGCAGGCCAAGACCGAGACCGAGGCTCAGGCCGCGGCGATCGAGAACTTCAAGCAGCGCGCCGACGAACTGGCCAAGGGATTCGGCTTCGGCGGCTACACGCTGCGTGAAGTTTCCGTCAATGCCCACCTGGGCGGCCCGGTGCAGCCGCGCATGATGGCCATGGAGGCGATGGCGAAATCGGCTTCCGATGCGTCGGTGCCGATCGAGGCCGGCAAGGCCAACGTGGTGGTCAACGTCTCGGGCTCGGTGCAGCTCAAGTAGCAAATAGCAGACCGGCGGCAGGGCCCGGGGCGCGCCGGGCCGGAGCTTGCTCCTACTGTGCGGTCCAGCCGCCGTCCACCTGCCAGGCCACGCCGCGCACCTGGTCGGCGGCCGGCGAGCACAGGAACACCGCCAGCCCGGCGAGTTGTTCCACCGTTGTGAATTGCAGCGAGGGTTGCTTTTCTCCCAGCAGTTCGTTCTGCGCCTGCGCCAGCGAGATGCCTTCGCGGGCCGAGCGGTCGTCGATCTGCTTCTGCACCAGTGCGGTCAGCACCCAGCCCGGGCAGATCGCATTGCTGGTGATTCCCGTGGTGGCGGTTTCGAGCGCCACCGACTTGGTGAAGCCGACGATCCCGTGCTTGGCCGCCACGTAGGCCGACTTCTGCGCCGAAGCCACCAGGCCATGCGCCGATGCGATGTTGATGATGCGGCCCCAGTTGGCTTCGCGCATGGCCGGCACGGCGAGCCGGGTGGTGTGGAAGGCGCTCGTGAGGTTGATCGCGATCACCGCGTCCCAGCGCTCCACCGGGAAGTCCTCGACCTTCGCGACATGCTGGATGCCGGCATTGTTGACCAGCACGTCGACGCGGCCGAAGCGGTCGGCGGCGAACTTCATCATGTCCTCGATGTCGGCCGCGCGGCTCATGTCGGCACCGTGGTGCTCGACCTTCACGCCGAGCGAGGCGATCTCGGCCTTCGGGCTCTCCGAGTCGCCGAAGCCGTTGAGAACGATGCTGGCCCCCTGACCGGCCAGGGCTTTTGCGATGCCGAGCCCGATGCCACTGGTGGACCCCGTGACAAGCGCGGTTTTGCCTTTGAGCATGATGACGATCTCCGAATGAATTAGGATGCAACGAGCCCATTATCTTCATCGAGATCCCGCCTTTTCCATGATCGAGCCCGCCCTCTCTCACGTCTCTCGTGAAGCTTTCGGGCCCGTGTGGCGGCAGTCTCTCATCGGGCGCAGCGATCCATGAAGCGCGAACAGTCCAACCTGCACGTGCCGGCGCCGTCCGATTCGCTGGTGGTCGACTATCCGCTGTCGGCGGCGACCGCCGAGCGCACGCCGGTGATGGCGAACATGCTGGCGCGGGCGCGCGCCTTCGCCGAGCCGCTGATCGCCGACGAGACGCTGGACACCGGCGAGAACACGCTCGCGCACGCCGATGCGGTGGCCGCCATCGTGCGTGCCATGGGCGGTTCCGAAGCCATGCAGGCGGCCAGCTACCTGGTCTATTCGTGCCAGCACCTGAACCGGCCCCAAGAGGTGATCGCCAAGGTGTTCGGCGACAACTTCGCGGCGCTGGCGGTCGAGACCACCAAGCTCGTGCACGTGCAGAAGCAGGCCCGATCGGCCACTGCCAGTGCGCACCTGGCCGATGGCGCCGGCACCCAGACCGAGAACGTGCGCAAGATGCTGCTGGCGTTCTCGCGCGACCTGCGCGTGGTGATGCTGCGGCTGGCCTCGCGGCTGCAGACCCTGCGGCACGCAGCGGCCAGCAAGCAGCCGCTGCCCGAGAACGTGGCGCGCGAGTCGCTGCAGGTGTTCGCGCCGCTGGCCAACCGGCTGGGCATCTGGCAGGTCAAGTGGGAGATCGAGGATCTGTCGTTCCGCTTCCTCGAGCCCGAGACCTACAAGCTGATCGCGCGCCTGCTCGACGAGAAGCGCATCGAGCGCGAAGGCTATGTCGAGCAGTTGCGTGCCCGGCTCGAACGCGAGCTGGCCGGCGAGGGCATCCAGGCCAAGGTGCAGGGGCGGCCAAAGAACATCTACAGCATCGTCAAGAAGATGCGCGGCAAGTCGCTCGACTTCGCGCAGGTGTTCGACATCATGGCGCTGCGCGTCGTGGTGGCCGACGTCAAGGACTGCTATGCGGCGCTGGCCTGGGTGCACTCGCACTTCCAGCCGATCGACGAGGAGTTCGACGACTACATCGCGCGGCCGAAGCCCAACGGCTACCAGTCGCTGCACACGGTGGTGCGCGACGTGGTCGACGGCCATGTCGGCAAGCCGATCGAGATCCAGATCCGCACCGAGGAAATGCACGACCATGCCGAGCACGGCGTGGCCGCGCACTGGGCCTACAAGGAGGCCGGCCACAAGGGTTACGCGGGCGTCTGGGCCAGCGGCGAGTACGACGCCAAGATCGCGGTGCTGCGGCAGCTGCTGGCCTGGGAGCGCGATCTCTCGGGCGGCCAGCGCGGACAGGGCCTGTTCGACGACCGCATCTACGTGCTCACGCCCGACGCCGCGATCGTCGAACTGCCGCAGGGTGCGACCGCGGTCGACTTCGCCTACACCGTGCACACCAGCCTCGGCCATCGCTGCCGCGGTGCGCGGGTCGACGGCGCGATGGTGCCGCTCAACACGCCGCTGCAGAACGGGCAGACGGTCGAGATCATCGCGGCCAAGGAGGGCGGGCCGTCGCGCGACTGGCTCAATGCCGAACTCGGTTACCTGGCAAGCCATCGGGCGCGCGCCAAGGTGCGGGCCTGGTTCAATGCGCAGATCACGCACGAGACCGTGGCACGCGGACGCGAAGCGGTCGAGAAGCTGCTGCAGCGCGAAGGCAAGACCGCGCTGAAGCTCGATGACCTGGCCTCGCAGCTGGGCTTCAAGTCGGCCGACAACCTGTTCGAGGTGGTCGGCAAGGACGAGTTCTCGCTGCGCAACATCGAGATGCTGCTGCGTCCGCCCGAGCCGCCCCCCGGACCGGACGACGGCGTCATCATCAAGAAGGCGCGCGGCAGCGAGCAGTCGGGCCGCGGCGGGGTGCTGGTGGTCGGTGTCTCGTCGTTRATGACGCAGCTCGCGAAGTGCTGCAAGCCGGCTCCGCCCGACGCCATCCGTGGCTTCGTGACCAAGGGCCACGGTGTCAGCGTGCACCGTTCGGRCTGCAGCAACTTTCGCACGATGGCGGCGCAGAACGGCGAGCGCGTGATCGATGTGGAGTGGGGTGCGCAGAAGGGCGGCGATGCCGGCTCGGTCTATGCGGTCGACGTCGCGGTCGAGGCCGCCGACCGGCAGGGCCTGCTGCGCGACATCTCGGATGTGCTGGCGCGCGAGAAGATGAACGTGATCGGCGTGCAGACGCAGTCCGTGAAGGGCACGGCATGGATGACCTTCACCGTGGAGATCGCCGATGTGACGCGGCTCAAGCAGGTGCTCGCCGTGGTGGCTGCGGTGTCCGGCGTGCGTTCTGCGCGACGTCGCTGAAAAGTGCCCCAATAGCCTGCTATACTTCGGCCTCTCGAATACAACCTCAGGCGCGTAGCTCAGCTGGTTAGAGCACCACCTTGACATGGTGGGGGTCGTTGGTTCGAGTCCAATCGCGCCTACCAAATTTCCCCTCTGAGAGTGACCAGCTCTCAGGCCTTCGGGGAAATTTTCCTTCCCTTCGGTTCTTCTTGTTTCCGACGCTTGTCGATCCCTGTTGCAGGGGGCCTGACACGCATCGTCGCGCGTGTCGGCATGGCCTGCCTGGCCATCGGGCGGCAGTTCTCCCGCATCAGATCACGCCTTGCGCCAGCATCGCGTCCGCCACCTTGACGAAGCCCGCGACGTTCGCGCCGTCGACGTAGCTCACGGTGCCGTCTCCACGGCGGCCGTGGCGCACGCAGTCCTCGTGGATGCTGCGCATGATCGAGCGCAGCCGGGCGTCGACCTCCTCGCGCGGCCAGGAGATGCGCATCGCGTTCTGGCTCATCTCGAGGCCGGAGGTCGCGACGCCGCCGGCGTTGCTGGCCTTGCCGGGCGCGAACAGCACGCCGCGTGCTTCGAACAGCGCGATGGCGTCCATCGTGGACGGCATGTTGGCGCCTTCGGCGACGCACACGACGCCGTTCTTCGCCAGCATGGCCGCGTCCTCGGCATCGAGCTCGTTCTGCGTCGCGCAGGGCAGGGCGAGGTCGACCGGCACGTGCCAGGGCCGGCGTCCGGGCAGGAACTCGGCACCGACTTGCGCGGCGTAGTCGCCGACACGGCCGTAGTGCCGGTTCTTCACCTCCATCAGCTGCGCGAGCTTGGCCGGCGTGAAGCCGCTCGGGTCGACAACGGTGCCGCTCGAGTCGGACGCCGTCACGACCCGCGCGCCGAGGGACATGGCTTTCTCGATCGCGTACTGCGCCACGTTGCCCGACCCGGACACGCCGACACGCAGGCCTTCCAGCCCGAGGCCCTTCTGCCGCAGCATCTCCTCGGCGAAGTAGACCGCGCCGTAGCCGGTGGCCTCGGGACGCATCAGCGAGCCGCCGTAGCTCAGGCCCTTGCCGGTGAAGACGCAGTCGGCGCTGTTGCCGAGCTTCTTCATCATGCCGGCCATGAAACCGATCTCCCGGGCGCCGACGCCGATGTCGCCCGCGGGGACGTCCCGGTCGGCGCCGATGTGGCGGAACAGCTCGCTCACGAAGGCCTGGCAGAAGCGCATGACCTCGCCCGGGCTCCGGCCCTTGGGGTCGAAGTCGGAACCGCCCTTGCCGCCGCCCATGGGCAGGGTGGTCAGGGCGTTCTTCAGCGTCTGCTCGAAGGCCAGGAACTTCAGGATCGACAGATTGACCGAGGGATGGAAGCGCAGGCCGCCCTTGTAGGGCCCGATCGCGGCGCTGTGCTGGACGCGGTAGCCGCGGTTCACCTGGACGTCGCCGCCGTCGTCGACCCACGAGACCCTGAAGATGAGCACCCGTTCCGGTTCGATCAGCCGATCGAGCAAGCCGTGCGCGGCGTACCTGGGATGCTGCTCGATATAGGGCCACAGGCTCTTCATCACTTCGGCGATGGCCTGCAGGTATTCGGGCTGGGAGGGGTTGCGCGCTTGCGCGCCGTTCAGGAAATCTTCGAGCGACTTGTATTTCATCTTTTGGGCGTCATCCGGCCAGGGTCAGGGTGCGGCGATTCTGGGGCCGACGCGCGGCAGTGTCTGCGCGATACGTCCACCAAAACAAAGGGAATATTCCAATCCGGGAGCCTGGATGGAGCGAGGGGTCTATGGCATTCGGCGACTGGCAAGGCCGACTTCAGTTGTGGTAACTTGCCCGTCCGACACCTTCAACAGCATCTGATTCAGGGAACCGATGAACACCCCCGCGGCCGAGACTGATTCGCTCGAAGAACTCCGCATCGCAGCACTGGTGCGCCAGGCGCCGCTCGAGTTCGCGCGGGTGGTCTACGGGCTCAATGACCGGGCCAACGGCCGTGCGGGCACCATGGCTGCAGAAGACGTGGCGCGCACGGTGCGCCAGGGTGTGCCTGTCACGCGGGAACGGGCCGAGCAGCGGGCGCGCGGCTACCTGCCGGTGGCCGGGCAGGAACACTGCCCCCGTTGCTGGGTCTTCCACGGCATCAAGAGTCCGCTGCAATACCGCGAAGCCACCGACGACCGTCCCGAATCGGGCGGCTGCAAGGTCTGCGGCGCGGAATACGCGACCACGCTCGACTAGCGGGCCTCGAATCTGCCGTGGGCATTCCCGGTCAGGGTAAACCTTGGCGCGGTGCAGCAAAACCGCTCCCTAGAATTGCTCGCGCGCCCTGGCGCCCCCCAACAAGAAGGAGTTCCTAGTGCAGAGCAAGAAGTCCGGCGACAAGCCGGTCCAGCGGGTGATCAAGAAGTATCCGAACCGAAGGCTCTACGACACGGAAACCTCCAGCTACATCACGCTTGCCGAGGTCAAGCAGCTGGTCATGAACAAGGCTTCGTTCGTGGTCCGCGATGCCAAGACCGGCGACGATCTCACGCGGAGCATCCTGCTGCAGGTCATTCTCGAGGAAGAGGCCGGCGGGGCGCCGATGTTCTCCGAGCAGGTGCTGGCGAGCATCATCCGTTTCTATGGCCAGGCGATGCAGAGCTACATGGGCCCCTACCTCGAAAAGAACATCCAGGCGATGTCCGAGGTTCAGGCGCAGCTGAGCGAAAAGGCCGAAGGCCTGACGCCCGAAATGTGGGCCAGGTTCATGGCGGTGCAATCGCCGGTGCTCCAGGGCCTCATGGGCAACTATGTCGAGCAGTCGAAGAACGTGTTCCTGCAGATGCAGGAACAGATGCAGAAGAACACCGAGCAGGTGCTTGGCGCTTTTGGCCTGAAACGTCCCTGATCGAGACCCGGCGTCCGAGAGCTGGGACAATAGGGGCATATGAGCGAAGTTGCCTCCCCTGAACGAACTGCCGCGCCGCCGGCCCCCAAAGTCGGCTTCGTGAGCCTGGGCTGCCCCAAGGCTCTGACCGATTCCGAACTGATCCTCACCCAGCTGAGCGCCGAGGGCTACCAGACTTCCAAGACCTTCGAAGGCGCCGACCTGGTGATTGTCAACACCTGCGGCTTCATCGACGACGCGGTCAAGGAGAGCCTGGACACCATCGGCGAGGCGCTGGCCGAGAACGGGCGGGTGATCGTCACCGGCTGCCTGGGCGCCAAGACCGGCGAGCAGGGCGGCAACCTGGTGCGCCAGATGCATCCCAGCGTGCTGGCGGTCACCGGCCCCCATGCCACCCAGGAAGTCATGGATGCGGTGCATGCCAACCTGCCCAAGCCGCACGACCCGTTCATCGACCTGGTTCCCCAGGCCTTCGGCATCGCCGGCCTGAAGCTGACGCCGCGCCACTACGCCTACCTGAAGATCAGCGAAGGCTGCAACCACCGCTGCACCTTCTGCATCATTCCGTCGATGCGTGGCGACCTGGTGTCGCGGCCGGTCGGCGACGTGCTGTCCGAGGCCAAGGCGCTGTTCGAGGGCGGCGTGCGCGAACTGCTGGTGATCAGCCAGGACACTTCGGCCTATGGGGTCGACGTCAAGTACCGCACCGGCTTCTGGGACGGCAAGCCGGTCAAGACCCGCATGCTCGAGCTGGTGCGAACGCTGGGCGAGATCGCCGAGCCCTACGGCGCCTGGGTGCGCCTGCACTACGTGTACCCGTACCCGAGCGTCGACGAGGTCATCCCCCTGATGGCCAGCGGCCAGGTGCTGCCTTACCTCGACGTGCCGTTGCAGCACAGCCATCCGGACGTGCTCAGGCGCATGAAGCGCCCGGCCAGTGGCGAGAGGAACCTCGAGCGCATCGCGCGCTGGCGCGAGGTGTGCCCCGAACTGGTGATCCGCAGCACCTTCATCGCCGGCTTCCCGGGCGAGACCGAAGCCGAGTTCGAGCACCTGCTCGACTTCATCCGCGAGGCCGGGATCGACCGTGCCGGCTGTTTCGCCTACAGCCCGGTTCAGGGTGCCGCCGCCAATGAGATCCCGGGGATGCTGCCCGAGGCCGAGCGCGAGGCCCGCCGTGCGCGCTTCATGGAAGTCGCCGAGGCGGTCTCGATCGCCAAGCTGCGCCAGCGCATCGGCGCCACCATGCAGGTGCTGGTCGATTCGGCGCCAGCCATGGGCCGCAAGGGCGGCGTCGGCCGGACCTACGCCGATGCACCCGAGATCGACGGCACCGTGCGGCTGCTTCCGCCCGAGAAGATCAGCAAGACGTTCAAGGTCGGCGAGTTCACCCGGGCCCGCATCGTCGGTGCCGAGGGACACGACCTGATCGCGCTGCCGATCTGATCGCATCCGAAGTGGGTCGCCGAAGGCCTCTGGACGGGGCCCCTCGGCACACGGCTGCCGGTTGTGTTTCCTCGCTGGGGCGGCTCAGGGCTTGGCCGCCTTGAGCTTGCGAAGCTGTGCCTCCGCGCGTTCAAGTTCGACCCGCAACTGCTGCACTTCCTGCTCCTGCCGCTTGATCTGCGTCGCCGGGTCCTTGGCTGCTATCAGGGCTTCGCAGTGGGCCTGCAGCGCGGCCAGCGACTCGGTGAGCTGGCGGCGCCGGAGCATCTGGCCCCTGGCGCGCGCCTGAGCGATGTCCTCATCGAGCGTGGCCTCCTCGGCCTTGCAGCTGGCGGCATCCGTCGGCTCGGCGGCCTGGGCGAAGGTGTGGTTTGCCGAAGCAAGGAGAACGGCGGCCAAGAGGCCCAGTTTCAAACGCATGGCAAGGCAGCCTGACAGAACAGAGGTTGAAGAGCGTGGTGGCGATTCTGCACCGCGCGAGCGAAGGCAGCCAGGACCTAGCGGATCTCGACGGCGCTGCCATCCGTCACGTCGATGCCGGTGCGGACGATGCCGCTGCGGCTGCGATAGGCAAGGACACCGTGCCCGCGCGCATCCGTGTTGACGCCGAAGGCGCTCGAGTGTTCGCCCTTCGCGAGCTCGAACGGGTTCCACTCCACCGGGCGCGTGCCGCCATTGAGAGTGTCGAAGACGTGCACCAGCTGGGCCTGGCCGGTGAGGTTGACGACGGTGACTTTGAGTTGTGGCATCCAGGGGACCGAGTTGAGAGCTTCGCGGAATTCTGCCCGAGGCCGAGCGTGTTCAGGCCGCCCAAGTTTCGAGGCCGGCGCAGCACGATCCTGCGCTAGACTGCATCCGATCCGCTGGCCGATGTCCAGCGTCGACGGCCAGGCCACGCGCTTGTCTGCCAGCGGGTCACCGCACCACTTCATTCGTCGCAAACTGTCCCACCTCTCCGAATCCGTCTTGTCGGCTGCGGCGTCGAGCTTGGTCTCGATCCTTGCGCTGTTCGCATTGGCCCATGCCACCGTATGGGCAGGCGCGATCGGCGGCGGGCTGTTCGGGGGGAAGCGCACAATGGGGCGCGTGGATTTGTCTCTGGGCTCGATGGAGGCCGTGGACGTGCAATGTGTGCAGGCAACAAAAAACCCCGGTGAATCTTTGATTCGCCGGGGTCTGCTTGTATCAGATATGGTGCCCAGAAGAGGACTCGAACCTCCACGATGTTACTCGCTAGTACCTGAAACTAGTGCGTCTACCAATTCCGCCATCTGGGCCCACATGCTGCTTGGAAGTCCTTGCAGCAGGTTTTGAATTTCAGGAACGAAGGAGATCATATCAAAAATATTGGCCATCCCAGCGGCTTGCTGGATGAAATTGAAGGTTCGGTGCAAGGACACCGCGATGGACACGGTTTCGTACAACGCGATGACGGCGAAGCCGACATCTATCTGCCCCCCAACGAGATGCGCGCGGTGCTGCACAAGGACCGCGTCAAGGCGCGCATCGTGCGCCAGGATCGACGCGGCCGTCCCGAGGGCCGCGTGGTCGAGATCCTCGAGCGGCCGGAGCAGCCGATCATCGGCCGGCTGCTGCACGAAGGCGGCGTCTGGCTGGTGGCACCGGAGGACAAGCGCTACGGGCAGGACGTCCTGATTCCCAAGGGCGCGACCGGTACCGCCAAGGTCGGGCAGGTGGTCGTGGTGCAGCTCACCGAGCCGCCCGCGCTGTTCGGCCAGCCGGTCGGCCGCGTGAAGGAAGTGCTCGGCGAGATCGACGACCCGGGCATGGAGATCGAGATCGCGGTGCGCAAGTACGGCGTGCCGCACGAGTTCTCCGAGGCGTGCCTGGCCGAAGCGAAGGCGATTCCCGACAAGGTGCGGCCGGCCGACAAGCACGGCCGCATCGACCTCACCGACGTGCCGCTGGTCACCATCGACGGCGAGGACGCACGCGACTTCGACGATGCCGTGTATTGCGAGCCCGCGAAGGTCGGCCGCGGCAAGGGCTGGCGCCTGCTGGTCGCGATCGCCGACGTCAGCGCCTATGTGCAGACCGGATCGGCCATCGACATCGATGCCTACGATCGCGCGACCAGCGTCTACTTCCCGCGCCGCGTGATTCCCATGCTGCCCGAGAAGCTGTCGAACGGCCTCTGCTCGCTGAATCCCGAGGTCGAGCGCCTGTGCATGGTGTGCGACATGCTGGTCGCGGCCGACGGCGAGATCTACGCCTACCAGTTCTATCCGGCAGTGATGTGGAGCCATGCGCGCTTCACCTACACCGAGGTGGCGGCGATCCTCGGCAACACGCGCGGCCCCGAGGCGCAGAAGCGCAAGGACCGCGTCAAGGATCTGCTGAACCTGCATGACGTCTACCGGGCGCTGCTCAAGCAGCGTTCGAAACGCGGCGCCGTCGACTTCGAGACCACCGAGACGCAGATCATCTGCGACGACGCCGGCCGGATCGAGAAGATCGTGCCGCGCACCCGCAACGAGGCGCACCGCCTGATCGAGGAGGCCATGCTGGCGGCCAACGTCTGCAGCGCCGACTTCATCGCCGAGGGCAAGCATCCCGGCCTCTACCGCGTGCACGAGGGCCCGACGCCCGAGAAGAAGGAGATCCTGCGCGGCTACCTGAAGGCCATGGGCGTGGGCCTGTCGATCACCGACGACCCGAAGCCGGGCGAGTTCCAGGCGATCGCCGAGGCGACCAAGGACCGGCCCGACTCGCAGCAGATCCACACGATGCTGCTGCGCTCGATGCAGCAGGCCATCTACACGCCGATCAACAGCGGCCACTTCGGCCTGGCCTACGAGGCCTACACGCACTTCACCAGCCCGATCCGCCGCTACCCCGACCTGCTGGTGCACCGCGTGATCAAGGCCATCCTCGGCAAGACCAAGTACCAGCTGCCGATGCTGCCGACGCCGGGCGAGGCGCATGCCAAGCTGGCGAAGCGGCTGGCCTCGCGCGTCAAGGCGCCGACCAGCAAGCCGCAGAAGGCCACGGTCGCGCCGACCAAGGAAACGCTGGCCTGGGAGGCCGCGGGCCTGCACTGCAGCGCCAACGAACGGCGCGCCGACGAGGCCAGCCGCGACGTCGAGGCCTGGCTCAAGTGCAAGTACATGCGCGAGCACCTGGGCGAGGAATATGGCGGCGTGGTCACGGCGGCGACCACCTTCGGCATCTTCGTCACGCTCGACGCGATGTATGTCGAGGGCCTGGTGCACATCACCGAGCTCGGCGGCGAGTACTTCAAGTTCGACGAGCATCGCCAGGAGCTGCGCGGCGAGCGCACCGGCATCCGCTATGCGATCGGCACCCGCGTGCGGGTGCAGGTGAGCCGGGTCGACCTCGATGGCCGCAAGATCGACTTCCGCCTGGTGCGCGAAGGCGAGGATCTGGCGCCCCGCGCCATGAAGGACAAGGGCGCTGCAGCCGCGGGCGTGCCGGTCAAGGCCTCGGCCAAGCGCTCGCGCAGCAAGGCCGAGGCACCGGTCGAGCGTGCGGAGCGCGCCGATCGCGCCGAGCGGACGGAGCGGGCCGCGGCGGCGGCGCCACAATCCGCGATGCAGGCCTTCAGGACCGCGGTCAAGAAGGCAGCCAACAAGATGAAGGGGCGCAAGCCGCGCCGTTGAAAATTAGGAGCACAGGAATGAGTGGTGAGAAGACAAGCCGTATCGCGGTCGTCACGGGCGCCGGCAGCGGCATCGGCAGGGCGGCTGCGCTGGCCTTGCTGGGCGATGGTTGGAGCGTGGTGCTGGCAGGCCGTCGACAAGAGCCCCTCGAGCAGGTCGCCAAGGAGTCGGGCGCCGGCGCGCGGGCACTGGCCGTGCCCACCGACGTGGCCGATGCGGAATCGGTGAAGGCGCTGTTCGCGGCCGCGGTCGAGCGCTTCGGCCGCGTCGACCTGCTGTTCAACAACGCCGGCGTCGGCAATCCGCCGGGCCCGTTCGAGGACTGGACGCCCGAGCAGTGGCAGGGGGTGGTCGACATCAACCTGACCGGCATGTTCTATTGCATCCAGCAGSCCTTCCGCACCATGAAGGCGCAGACGCCGCGCGGCGGCCGCATCATCAACAACGGCTCGATCTCGGCCACCGCGCCGCGGCCCAATTCGATCGCCTACACCGCGACCAAGCATGCGGTGCAGGGCCTGACCAAGACCGCCTCGCTGGACGGCCGAAAGTACGACATCGCGGTCGGCCAGGTCGATGTCGGCAATGCGATGACCGAACTGGCCGCGCGCATGACGAAGGGCGTGCCGCAGGCCAGCGGCGAGATCGCGATCGAGCCCGTGATCGACGTCGCCATCGTCGGGCAGTCGGTGCTCTACATGGCCAATCTGCCGCTGGAAGCCAACGTGCTGTTCCACACGATCATGGCGACCAAGATGCCCTTCGTCGGTCGGGGATAGCCCCCACGCTCCCCCACTGCGTGTGGGTCGCTGCCSCCCGAGGGGGCCGCAGGCCGCCTCGGGGCGGCCCGGCGCCGGCCTGGGCGTTTAGCCGAGCCGGGCTTGCATCAAGGCTTCGGCGCGCGCGAGTTCGTCGGGCGTATCGATGTCGGTCACGATGCCGATATCGTCGACCCCGATGTCGGCCACCTGCCCGCCTTCCCTGAGCGCACGCAGCACGGGGGCGGCGCCCTGGTTGCCCGACAGTCGCGAAAGCGGCTCGAAGCAGCTGGCGGCGAAGCCCACCGGATGGCCGCGCTGGCCGCGGTAGTTCGGCTGCGCCGCCTGCATCGAAGGGCCCAGCGCGCATGCCACGGCGTTCAAGGTCGCGGGCTGCACCAGCGGCAGGTCGGCCGGCAGGATCAGCCAGCCCGCGGCGTCGGCCGTGGCCCGCACCGCGGCGGCGATCGAGTCGCCCATGCCCGGATGGCCCACGTCCTCAAGATGCCAGGGCAGGCCGCTTGCGCGCACCGCGGCCAGCGTGTGCGCGAGCACGGTGGCGCCGGCCAGCGGCGCCCTCAGCTTGTGGCCTTCGCCGCCGGCGGCACGGAAGCGCTCGCCGCGCCCCGAAGCGAGAACGATGACGGTCGGCGGGCGGAATTCGGGCGTGGCGGCATTCATGGCCGCAGTATGTCCGCTTCGCTTGGGCAACAATCGCGGCATGAGTTCATCCAATGAATCGCTGGCCGCGCTGCGCAAGAGCTACGAGCGCGCCGAGCTCGACGAAACCCACAGCGCCGCCGACCCGCTCGACCAGTTCGAACGCTGGCTCGCCGAGGCGATCGATGCCCAGGTGCCGGAACCCAACGCCATGACCCTCGCCACCGTCGGCGGCGACCTGCGCCCGTCGACGCGCATCGTGCTGATCAAGGGCTACGACGCCCGCGGCATCGTCTGGTACACCAACTACCAGAGCCGCAAGGGCCAGGAGCTGGCCGGCAATCCCTACGCGGCGCTGCAGTTCCACTGGGTCGAGCTCGAACGCGTGGTGCGCATCGAGGGCCGGGTCGAGAAGGTCGATGCCGCCGAGAGCGACGCCTACTTCGCGAGCCGCCCGCTCGACTCCCGCATCGGCGCCTGGGCCAGCCCACAGAGCGAGGTCATCAGCGGACGCGACGTGCTGGTGAAGAACGCCGCGCTACAGGCCGCGAAGCACCTGCTCTCGCCGCCGCGGCCGCCGCATTGGGGCGGCTTCCGGCTGGTGCCCGACCGCTGGGAGTTCTGGCAGGGGCGCAAGAGCCGGCTGCACGATCGGCTGCGCTATCGCGCCGAGGGCGGCGCCTGGGTGCGCGAGCGGCTGGCACCCTGACAAGGCCTCAGAGCCGGCCCGCGAGCGCCATCACCACCGAGACCGAGGCCAGCGCCATCACGGTCGAGACCACCACGCTGGCGGTGATCAAGCCTTCCGAGCTCCGGTAGCGCTGCGCGAACAGGAACACGTTGGCGCCGATCGGCAGCGACGCCGCCACCACCATCACGGTCAGCGGCAGGCCACGCAGGCCGAAGGCCAGTCCGAACGCGGCGACCAGCGCCGGATGGACCAGATTCTTGATCGACGCGTGGGCCAGCGCCTGCCGCCAATGCCGGCCGACCGGCGTCAGCGCCAGCGTGATGCCGACCAGCATCAGCGCCACCGGGCTGAAGGCCTGCCCCAGCAGGGCGATCGGCCGGTCGAGGACCGCCGGGATCGCGAGCCCGGTCTGCGCGAACAGCAAGCCCAGCAGGATCGGCGCCTGAACCGGATGGATGATCGCGTTGCGCAAGGCGCGCCCCACCGTGCGCGCCATCGGCGGCCGCCCTTCGCCGCCGGACGCCAGGCGCTGCGCATCCTCCTGCGCCAGCGCGAGCTCGAGGAACACGGTGGCGCTGGTCAGCAGCACCAGCGAATGCAGCGAGATCAGCGTCAGCAGCACCACCATGCCCTCGGGCCCGTAGGCCAGGCCCACGAGCGCGATGCCGATCATCACGGTGTTGCTGTAGGTGTTGGCCAGCGCCAGCACGACGCCGGTGCGGTTGAAGCCGCGCCACACCAGCGTGGCCGCGAAGATCAGGCCGGCGGCGAGGAAATAGGCCGCCACCGGCTTCAGGCTCAGCTGCTCGACGCGCACCGTGCTCATCGAGCGGAACAGCAGCGGCGGCGCCAGCAGCAGAAACACCAGGTTGGACAGGTCCTTGACCGAATCGCCGCGGATCCAGCGCTTCCTCCCCGCCAGCCAGCCGACCGCGATGAGGATGACCACGGGCAGCAGCGAGGAAACGACGGGACCATTCATGCCCGTCGAGAATAGCCGACGGACCCGGCCGCTGCCGGACCCTAGAAAGTCGCGCGCAGCCCCAGTTTCAAGCTGCGCCCCGGCAGCGGCGCATTCGGATACACGGTCGTCGTCAGGATCGAGGTCGCGCTGTAGGCCAGCGCGTTGCCGATGTTGTCGACGCGCGCATACCACGTGAGGTTGGCGCGCTGCACCTGCTGCTTGTAGCTGATCGACGCGTTCCACAGCGTGTAGGCCGCGGTCGCGCGGTCGCCCATCGGCGGCACCCGGTTCTGCGCCGCGTTGTAGTCGAAGCCCAGCCGTGCGGTCCACGCGCCCCGGCCCCAGGCCAGCGTGCTGCCGATCCGCCACGGCGCGATCCGCGGCAACGGCTCGCCGGTGTCGGTGTTGGTGGCCCGCACCAGATCGCCGCGCCATTCGAGATCGAGGGTCGAGCCGTCGCCCGCGCGGGAGAAGCCCTCGGCACCGAGCAACTGCAGGTTGCCGTTGGCTTCGAGGCCGGTGAAGCGGGCTCGCACGCCGTGGTAGACGTAGTCGGCGAAGACCTCGGGGAACAGCAACTGCCCGTCCGCCGTCTCGACCGGCGGCGGATTGAGTTCGCCGTCCGCACTGCGCACGTTGCCGGTGGCCGTGAGCCCGATGTAGTTGCTGAAGCGGGTCACGTAGGCATTGAACTTGGCCGTGTTGGCGCCGGACCTCCATTGGGCGCCGAGATCGAGGCCGGTCGACTCCTCCTTCTGGAGCTTCGGGTCGCCGGTCTCCCAGGCCGCCGTCGCCACGTGCGGGCCGTTGGCGAACAGCTCGTAGTCCTTGGGCGCCCGCTCGGTGTAGGCCAGGTTGGAAGTCAGCTGCCACTGCGGCGTCAGGTTCACCAGCGCGCCGAAGGCCGCGCTGTTCGGGTGGAAGTCGCGCTCGCCGACGAAGAAGCGCGTGACTTCCGGGTTGGTCGGATCGCCGAGCGACCGCACCTTGACCTCTTCGGTGCGGGCGCCGAAGCTCAGGCGCCCCCACGAAGTGYCGAGCTCCTCGTGCAGGAACAGCGCGTTCGACTTCGTGCGGCTGTCGGGCGCGAAGGCCTCCTCGCCATTGGCCGAGAAGCGGCCGCTTTCGCTCGTGAAACCGACCATGCCCTCGAGGTCGCCGATCCGGCGATGCCGCGCCTCGATGCGCAGGTCGTTGCTGTCGTTGGCGAAGGTGGTGCCGGGCAGCGGACCCTCGTACTCGGTGTGCTGGTACTCGGTGCGGCTGAATTTCGCGTGCACGTTGCTGAAGAAGCCGCCGGGCCGCCATTCGCCCTCGAGCGCGTAGCGGTCGGACTTCATGCCGATCGTGACGTCGTCCTCGGCCACCGTGCCATAGGTGCTGCGGTAGGTGCTGGCCGAGGCGCCGATCCAGCCCTGGTCGAAGAACAGCGTGCCACCGAATGCGCCGCCGTCGGCCTGGTTGGCCGAGTTGCAGATCTTGCGCGCGAAGCCCGGCCGCTTCGGGTTCTCGCAGGCCAGCTCGATCGGTACCGAGACGTCGTCGGAATCGCGGTGGAAGGCATCGACGTGCAGCGCATAGCGGCCGGTGCCACCTTCCAGCACCACACCGCCCGCCTTCTCCCGGTTGCCGGTGGCGTAGCCGAGATCGGCCCGCCCCCCGAAGCCCTCGATCGGTTCGGTCGGGATCCGGTTGTCGATCACGTTGACCACGCCGCCGACGGCGCTGCCGCCGTACTGCAGCGCGGCCGGTCCGCGCAGCACTTCGAGCCGGTCGGTGACCAGCGCATCGACCGGCACCGAGTGGTCGTAGCTCAGCGCCGAGGCATCGGGCGCGCTGCCGCCGTTCTGCAGGATGCGGATGCGATCGCCGTCCTGGCCGCGGATCGTCGGCCGGCTGGCGTTGGGGCCAAAGTTGGTGCTGGCGACGCCCGGCAGGCCGTTCAGCGTCTCGCCAAGCGTGGATTGCGAGCGCAGCAGCAGCGACTCGTTCGACAGCGAAGTGGTCGGCGCGATCAGCTCGGTGGCGCCGAGCGGATTGCCGGTGACGGTGATCTCGGCGAGCGAGGGCGCGGGCGCCTCGGGAGCGGCCTGCTGCGCCCAGGCAGTGAGAGACGTGCAGGACAGGAGAGACAGCACCGCGACGCCCACGCGGTGGCGAGGAAAGGAAAAGGACATGAAGGAACACTCGTTGAATCGATGAACAGCCGGCCGCGCCCCGCCAGGCGGGGTCGGCAACCGGAAAGCAGGCGGGATTCAGCGAGTGGAAGGCGGACCGCGCGCGTCGAACAGCGCAATCCAGCGGGCGAAGACTTCGCCCTCGAGCCAGACGAAGCTGGCGGCCGGCAGCAGCACCGGCAGGAAGACCGGGGGCACGCAAGGCGCGGCCGACCCGTGGGACAGCTGGTCGTAGAGCCGGCACTCGGCCTCGGTGTGGACACCGAAAAGCGCCGACAGCCCGCGCGGGGCCTCTTCCTCGGCGACATGCGCAGAGACGGCGGCCGCCGGCGCCGGGGGCGCACCGTGCAGCGTGCCGTGCATGAGGCCCAGCGTGGTCGCGGCCCAGAGCGCGAACGCCAGCACGCACAACAGGGTGCGGCTGCGGAGGGAGCGCTGGGCAAAAGGCATCTTTAGTCAGCCGAGGACAGAGCAAAAACTGCTTCGCAGTTTCTTGGTCTGTCCCGCGAGGTCTCAGGTTGGTCGAGGACAGAGCAAAAACTGCTTCGCAGTTTCTTGGTCTGTCCCGCGAGGTCTCAGGTTAGTCGAAGACAAAAACTGCTTCGCGGTTTCTTGGTCTGTCCCGCGAGGTCTCAGGCCTTGACGCGGGCCGCGAAGGTCTTCTGGAACTTCTCGACCTTGGGCCCGACCACGAAGGCGCAGTAGCCCTGGTTCGGGTTGTTCAGGAAGTAGTCCTGGTGGTAGGCCTCGGCGGCCGAATAGTTGGCCAGCGGCTCGACCTCGGTCACGATCGGCGAGCTGTAGGTCTGGCTGTCGCCGATCTCGCGGATCACCTCCTCGGCCACCTGCTGCTGCGCCGGGCCGACGGTGTAGATGCCGCTGCGGTACTGGGTGCCGACATCGTTGCCCTGCCGGTTCAGCGTGGTCGGGTCGTGCACCACGAAGAAGATCTCGAGGATCTCGCGCAGCGAGATCTGCGCCGGATCGAACACCACCTTGACGACCTCGGCGTGCCCGGTGCGGCCGGTGCAGACCTGCTCGTAGCTCGGATTCAGGGTCTGGCCGTTGCTGTAGCCGGACTCGACGTCGACCACGCCCTGGACGCGGTCGAACACGGCTTCGGTGCACCAGAAGCAGCCGCCGCCGAGGACGATGGATTCAGTGGACGAGGATGGCGATGACATGGCAGCTCCGGCGAAATTCGAGACCTATCGCACATTGTGCCGGCTTGACGCAGTGCAACGGCCTCACTACATTACTAACCCGCCAGTCATTAATTAACATGCCCGCCTCCCGATTCCTGAAGGACAAGCTCTGTCCCGTGAGCGCCAAGCGCGAGCGGCGCAAGGAAGCCCGTCCCGGCGAGCTGCTCGAGGCGGCGCTCGACCTGTTCGTCGAGAAGGGCTTCGCCGCCACCCGATCGGAGGAAGTCGCGGCCCGCGCCGGCGTCTCCAAGGGCACCCTCTTCCTCTATTTCCAGAGCAAGGAAGAGCTGTTCAAGGCGGTCGTGATCGAGAACCTGGCCGGCCGCTTCACCGAGTGGAACCGCGAGTTCGACGAATTCGAAGGCAGCACCGCCGACATGCTGCGCTACTGCATGCGCGTCTGGTGGGAGCGGGTCGGCGCCACCAAGGCCTCGGGCCTGACCAAGCTGATGATGAGCGAGGGTCGGAACTTTCCCGAGCTGGCCGATTTCTATCGCCGCGAAGTGGTGAAGCCGGGCCACGAATTGCTCCGGCGCATCGTCCAGCGCGGCATCGACCGCGGCGAGTTCGCGCCGGTCGAGGTCGACCTGGCGATCTACACCGTCGTCGCGCCGATGATCTTCCTGATGCTCACGAAGCATTCGCCTGCCATCTGCTTCGACCACACCGCCGACATCGACCCCGAGAAATACCTGGCGCTCCAGGCCGAGACCGTGCTGCACGGGCTCAGCCTGCCGCCGAAGGCTGCCGCATGAAAAGAACGAAGAAGTGGGCCATTGCGGCACTGATCCTGGTGCTGCTCGTCGGCGGTGCGCTGCGCGCCATCGGCGCGCGCAAGGCGCAGCAGGCCAGGCTGGCGACCGGCAGCACGGCGGCCGAAACCGTGGTCGAGCTGGCGCCGGCCGACGTGGTGCGGGTGGCCCGCCGCGAGCTGGCCGAGATGCTGCCGGTCTCGGGCACGCTGCGCGCAGTCGATTCGGCGCAGGTCAAGGCGCGCGTCGCCGGCGAGCTGATCGGCCTCACGGTGCGCGAAGGCGACACCGTCGCAGCCGGACAGGTGATCGCGCGCATCGATCCGGTCGAGTACCAGTCGCGCCTGCGGCAGGCCCAGGAGCAGGCCGATTCGTCGCGCGCCCAGGCCGAAGTGGCGCAGCGCACCTTCGACAACAACAAGGCGCTGGTCGAGCAGGGATTCATCTCGCGCAACGCGCTCGAGACTTCGCAATCGAACCTCAATTCGGCCTTGTCGACGCACCGCGCCGCGCTGGCGGCGGTCGAGATGACCCGCAAGTCGCTCGACGACACGGTGCTCAAGAGCCCGATCGCGGGCCAGGTGTCGCAGCGTCTCGCCCAGTCGGGCGAGCGCGTCGGCATCGACGCGAAGATCATCGAGGTGGTCGATCTGAGCCGGATCGAGGTCGAGGCCACGCTGGCCGCGGCCGACTCGGTGGCGGTGCGGGTCGGCCAGCGCGCCAGCCTGCAGATCGAGGGCAGCAGCGCGACCGACCCGAAGAGCGGCGAACGCAGCGTCGGCGCCAGCGTGGTGCGCGTCAATCCGAGCGCGCAGGCCGGCAGCCGCAGCGTGCTGGTCTATCTGCGGCTCGACCGCTCCACCGGCTTCCGCCAGGGCCTGTTCGCGCAAGGCACGATCGACGTCGGCCGCACCGAGACCCTGGCCCTGCCGCTGACCGCGGTGCGCACCGACAAGCCGGCGCCCTATGTGCAGATGGTGGTCGACGGGCGCATCGCGCATCGCCCGGTCGAGACCGGCCTGCGCGGCCAGGTCGACGGCCAGACGATGGTCGCGGTGCGGGGCATCGACGACGGCGCGCTGGTGGTGGCCGGCAGCCTCGGGCCGCTGCGCCAGGGCACGGCGGTGCGGCTGATGCCGGTCGCCGCGACGCCGGCGCCGGCCGCCTCCCCTTCGGCGCGCAGCGCGCCCTGAGGGTCGAACAGCATGTGGTTCACCCGCGTCAGTCTCAAGAACCCGGTCTTCGCGACCATGCTGATGCTCGCGCTGGTGGTGCTGGGCGCCTTCTCGTATCAGCGGCTGCAGGTCGACCAGTTCCCGAACATCGACTTCCCGGTGGTGGTGGTGATCACCGAGTACCCGGGCGCCTCGCCCGAGATCGTCGAGAGCGAGGTCACGAAGAAGGTCGAGGAAGGCGTCAACTCGATCGCCGGCATCAACGCGCTGACCTCGCGCAGCTATGAAGGCCAGTCGGTCGTCATCATCGAGTTCCAGCTCTATGTCGACGGCCGCAAGGCGGCCGAGGACGTGCGCGAGAAGGTGGCCGGCGTGCGGCCGCTGTTCCGCGACGAGGTCAAGGACCCGCGCGTGCTGCGCTTCGACCCGGCCTCGCGCGCGGTGTGGTCGGTGGCGGTGCTGCCCGAAGGCGACACGAGCGCCGCCGGGCCGCCCCAAGGCGCGAGCGCCCCCTCGGGGGGCAGCGCAGCACGCGCAGCGGCAAGCGTGGGGGCCACATTCAAGCAACCCAGCGCCGTCGAGCTGACCAACTGGGCCGACCAGGTGCTCAAGAAGCGCCTCGAGAACGTGCGCGGCGTCGGCTCGGTGACGCTGGTCGGCGGCACCAAGCGCGAGATCAACATCTATCTCAACCCGCAGGCCATGGAGGCCTTCGGCGTCAGCGCCAGCCAGGTGGTCGATGCGGTGCGCAGCGAGAACCAGGCGCTGCCGGTCGGCTCGGTGCGTTCGCTCGAACAAGACCGCGTGGTGCAGATCGACGCCCGCATGGAACGGCCCGAGGACTTCGGCCGCATCATCGTCGCCCGCAAGGGCGGCGCGCCGATCCGCGTCGACCAGGTCGCGACCGTGCGCGACGGCGCCCAGGAGATCGACAGCCTGGCGCTCTACAACGGCCAGCGCACGCTGCTGCTGTCGGTGCAGAAGGCGCAGGACGAGAACACCATCCAGGTGGTCGACGGCCTGGTCAAGGCGATCGCCGAGATCAAGCCGCAGCTCCCGCCCGGCGTGCGGCTGGAGCCGATCGCCGACGCTTCGCGGCCGATCCGCGTCGCCGTCGACAACGTGCGCCGGACCCTGATCGAAGGCGCCCTGCTGACCGTGCTGATCGTGTTCCTGTTCCTGAACTCCTGGCGCTCGACCGTGATCACCGGCCTGACCCTGCCGATCGCGCTGATCGGCACCTTCTGGTTCATGGCGATGTTCGGCTTCACGATCAACATGATCACGCTGATGGCGCTGTCGCTGTGCGTCGGCCTGTTGATCGACGACGCGATCGTGGTGCGCGAGAACATCGTGCGCCACGTGCAGATGGGCAAGGGGCCCTACCAGGCCTCGCTCGACGGCACCCAGGAAATCGGCCTGGCGGTGCTGGCAACCACGCTGTCGATCGTCGCGGTGTTCCTGCCGATCGGCTTCATGGAAGGCATCATCGGCAAGTTCTTCCACGAGTTCGGCATCACGATCGTGGCCGCCGTGATGATCTCGATGTTCGTGAGCTTCACGCTCGACCCGATGATGTCGAGCATCTGGCACGACCCGGCCATCAAGTCCGGGTCCGCTCATGGTTCGCCGGCGATCGGCCTGCACGGCGAGAACGAGGCCCCGGTCGGCTTCTACGACAAGACCATCGGCCGCGTGACCGGCTGGTTCGACCACGCCACCGAGCGGCTCGCCGAGGGCTACCAGGGCATCCTGCGCTGGTCGCTGGTGCACAAGCTGGCCACGGTGCTGGCGGCCGTCGGCATCTTCGTCGCCAGCATCTTCATGGTGCCGCTGCTGGGCACCGAGTTCGTGCCCAAGGCCGACTTCTCCGAGACCGCGATCAGCTTCTACACGCCGGTCGGCTCCTCGCTCGAAGTGACCGAGGCCAAGGCGCGGCAGGTCGAGGCGGTGCTGCGCGAGATGCCGGAAGTGCGCTATACGCTCACCACCATCAACAGCGGCGACGCCCAGGGCAAGATCTACGCGAGCCTCTACGTGCGGCTGGTCGACCGCCGCTCGCGCAGCCGCAGCGTCGACCAGATGTCGACGGTGCTGCGCGAGCGCCTGCGCTCGATCCCCGGCATCACGGTCACGCACGTCGGCCTGCGCGACTCGGTCGGCGGCAACAAGCCGATCGAGTTCTCGCTGCAGGGGCCCGACCTGAAGGAACTCGAGCGCCTGAGCGCCAAGGTGATGGAATCGATCCGCCCGATCCCCGGCCTGGTCGACCTCGACTCCAGCCTGAAGCCCGACAAGCCCACGGTCAGCGTGGTGGTCCGGCGCGATGCCGCCTCCGACCTCGGCCTCGGCGTGGCGCCGATCGCCTCGGCGCTGCGCACGCTGGTGGCCGGCACCACGGTGGGCAACTGGCGCGCCCCCGACGACCAGACCTACGACGTCAACGTCCGGCTGGCGCCCGAGGTGCGCAACTCGCCGGCCGACCTGGCCCGCCTGCCCTTCCTGAGCACCGCGGTCGGCGCCAACGCCGACGGCTCGAGCCGCATCGTGCGGCTGGCGCAGGTGGCCGAGGTGCGCGAATCCACCGGCCCGAACCAGATCAACCGCCGCGCTCTGGCGCGCGAGGTGAGCATCAACGCCAACGTCGACGGCCGCTCGGCCGGCGAGGTCTCGGCCGACATCCGCACCGCGCTGGCCGGCATCGCCTTCCCGCCGGGCTACGGCTGGCAGTTCAGCGGTTCGACCAAGAACATGCAGGAATCCTTCGGCTATGCGGTCTCGGCGCTGGCCCTGGCGGTGATCTTCATCTACATGATCCTGGCCAGCCAGTTCAGGAGCTTCCTGCAGCCGCTGGCGCTCATGACCGCGCTGCCGCTGACCTTGATCGGCGTGGTGCTGGCGCTCCTGATCTTCCGCTCGACGCTGTCGATGTTCTCGATCATCGGCGTGGTCATGCTGATGGGCCTGGTCACCAAGAACGCGATCCTGCTGGTCGACTTCGCGATTCGCGCCCGCGAGCCCGGCGTCGCCGAGGACGGCACGCCGGTGCCCGGCCTGCCGCGCGCCGAAGCCCTGCTGCTGGCCGCCCGCGTACGGCTGCGCCCGATCCTGATGACCACGCTGGCGATGATCTTCGGCATGGTGCCGCTGGCCTTCGCGATCAGCGAGGGCTCCGAGCAGCGCGCACCGATGGGCCAGGCCGTGATCGGCGGCGTCATCACCTCGTCGCTGCTGACGCTGGTGGTGGTGCCGGTGGTCTATTGCTACATGGACGACCTGGCCAGCTGGGCCCGCCGCCGCTGGGCGGGCCAGGCGAAGCCGGCCGCCGAGGCGCCCCCCGTGCCGCCGCCTAAAATCGAAAGTTTGTCCTGAGTCCGCGAGGAGAGACCCCATGAACCCCACCCCCACGCTGGAGCGCCTGCGCTTCAACATGATCGAACAGCAGATCCGTCCCTGGGACGTGCTCGATCTCGACATCCTCGACCTGCTGGCCCAGATCCGGCGCGAGGACTACGTGCCCCAGGCGCACCGTGCGCTGGCCTTCTTCGACATGGAAATCCCGCTCGAGGGCGCCAGCACCGCCCGCGAGCCCGGCCAGTGCATGCTGTCGCCCAAGGTCGAGGCCCGCATGCTGCAGGACCTGCACGTCCAGAAGCACGAGAGCGTGCTCGAGATCGGTTCCGGCAGCGGCTTCATGGCCGCCCTGCTGGCCCACCGCGCCGCCCAGGTGCTGACGCTCGAGATCGACCCCGGCCTGGCGGCCATCGCCGCGGGCAACCTGCGCCGCAACGGCGTGATGAATGTCGAGGTGCGCAACGCCGACGGCGCCCAGCCGCTGCCGAGCGGGCCGACCTTCGACGTCATCGTGCTGAGCGGCTCGGTCGCCCGCATCCCGCAGGGCCTACTGGGTTCGCTCAACATCGGTGGCCGGCTGGCGGCCATCGTCGGCGACGAGCCGATGATGCGCGCCCACTTCGTGACCCGCACCGGCGAGGCCAAGTGGGATGTGCTGCAGCCCTGGGACACCGTGGCGCCGCGCCTGCTGAACTTCCCCGTGCCATCCCGCTTCAACTTCTGATCCGCCCCCTTCATGATCGACCAAATACGCCCGTCCGAGCTCGCCGACTGGTTCGCCAGGAATCCCAACGCGACGCCGGTCGTGCTCGACGTGCGCGAGCCCTGGGAGCTGCAGACCGCGAAGGTGGCGCCCCTGGGCTTCACACTGGCGACAATCCCGATGAACGAGATCCCGGCCCGCGTCGGCGAGCTCGATCCGGGACAGCGCATCGCCTGCCTCTGCCACCACGGTGCACGCAGCCAGCGCGTGGCCGCCTTCCTGGCGCAGAACGGCTTCGACGAGGTGGCGAACATCGCCGGCGGCATCGATGCCTGGTCGGCCCAGCACGACCCCGCAGTCCCCCGCTACTAGATGAAACACCCCCGAAGCGCCTGCGGCGCCTCCCCCTCAAGGGGGCGACACCAGCGGCCCGGCAAAGCCGGTTCCGCGGTATCTCTGGAATTGGGCTGCGCCGTTTTGATGCGTTGCGGGCAGCGCTGAGTTCTCGCCACCGAGTCATCAATTTTTGAATCTCCAAGGACGCTTCATGCCCGTTCCCAGGCCTCTTCCTCTTTCGGCAGCGCTCGCGACCCTGTTCGCAGCGGCGATCGCGCTGCCGGCCCATGGCCAGAGCCTGATCGAACTCTATGACGCCGCGCGCGGATACGACGCCACCTACCAGGGCGCACGGGCGCAATACGACGCCAATCTGGCACGGGCAGCGCAGGCCAAGGCGGGCATCCTGCCGGCGGTGGGGCTGTCGGCCAACACCACGGCCACGCACCAGGAGCTCTCGACCGACAACCTTGCGATCACCCGCGGCATCCCGACGCAGGCGGCCGGCATCAATGCCACGCAGCCGCTCTACCGGCCCGCCAACTGGGCCACCTACGAGCAGAGCAAGCGGCAGCTCGACATCGCCGAGGACGTGCTCAAGATCGCCGAGCAGGATCTCGTGGTGCGCGTGAGCCAGGCCTACTTCGACGTGCTCTCGAGCCAGGACAGCCTGGCGCTGGTGCGGGCGCAGAAGATCGGCGTCGCCGAGCAGCTCGCCTCGGCCAAGCGCAACTTCGAGGTCGGCACCTCGACCATCACGGACACGCGCGAGGCCCAGGCCCGCTACGACCTGGTGCTGGCCCAGGAGATCGCGGCCGAGAACGACCTGCAGGTCAAGAAGATCGTGCTCGACCAGCTGGTCGGCCGCACCGGCACCCAGCCGATCCCGCTGGCGGCGCCGGTGGCGCTGCCGACGGTGCAGCCGGCGGACATCAATGCCTGGGTCACCCAGGCCGACGAGGTGCACCCGGCCATCGACCAGGCGCGGCTGGGCCTCGAGGTGGCGAAGCTCGAGGTCGAGAAGGCCCAGGCCGGCCACAAGCCGACGCTCGATGCGCAGTTGGGCTACAACGTCACCAACAACCCGAACGGCACCACCACCAGCACGACCACCGGCAAGGTGCGCGTGAATGCCGCGAGCATCGCCCTGGTCTTCAACATGCCGCTGTTCGCGGGCTACGCGACCGAGAACCGCGTGAAGGAAACGCTGGCGCTCGAGGAGAACTCGCGCCAGACGCTGGAGTCGACCCGCCGCAGCGTCTCGCAGTCCACGCGCTCGGCCTACCTCGGGCTGATCTCGGGCGCCGGCCAGGTGAAGGCGCTGGAAGCGGCCGAGGCCTCGAGCCAGAGCGCGCTCGACGCCAACCGGCTGGGCTACCAGGTGGGCGTGCGCATCAACATCGACGTGCTGAATTCGCAGGCGCAGCTGTTCCAGACCAAGCGCGACCTCGCGGTGGCGCGCTACAACGTGCTGGTGGGCAACCTGAAGCTGCGCCAGGCCAACGGCACGCTGAGCGCCGACGACCTGCAGGCGATCAACGACACGCTGGCGATCGGCGGCCGCGCCAGCGTCCAGAGCGAAGCCTCGCCGAACCAGCCCTCGGCCGCGACGCAGAGCCCGGTGCCGGTGCCGCCCGCCTCGCTGCCCTCGCCGGTGCCGTCCGCGATTCCGGTCGTGCCGCCGGTGATCACGCCGCCTTTCAATCCACAGCCGCCGGTCATGCCGGTGCCGCCCCCGCCACCCGAGATCGTGCGGCCGCCGCAACGCTAGGCGCTTCGAGGGCGGGATCACGCCGAGGGCACCGGGTGGCCCCCGAACGCCCCGCAGGCGCTACTTCAGGTCACTCAGGTTCACGGGCTTGATCCTGCCGCCTTCGACCGTGGCGACCAGCGGATCGACGATGGTGCCGCCGACCGCGTCGACGCCCTTGAATTCGCCGGCGTTGGTCTCCTTCGCCATCTTGGTCAGCGCTTCGCCGACCTTGGCGCGGATCGCGGCCGCATCGGTGGTGGTGCCGGCCAGCTTCATCGCGCCGGCCAGCGCGTGCGTCAGCGTGTAGTTGTAGGAAGACTCGGTGGTCGGGTCCTTGTCGGCGCCGTAGGCCTTGCGGTAAGCGGCGGCGAAGGCCTTGGGCCCGACTCTTTCGTCGTACGACACCGGCAGCACGCCGATCGATCCCTCGAGCGGCGCGAGGCCGCCCGTGACCTTGGCCATCTCGTCGAGCTTGGCCTGGTCCATGAGCAGGAAGCCGCCCTTGAAGCCCAGTTCGCGCGCCTGCTTGACCACCAGCGCGGTCGGCTCCGACGGACCGCCGATGAACAGCACATCGGGCTTCTCGGCCAGCACGCGGCTCACGCCGCTGTAGAAGTCGGCCGAGCGGTTGTAGGACATCGGGTTGTTGGAGGCGACCGTGCCGCCGGCCTTTTCCCAGGCCGGACCGAAGAGCTGGGTCCAGTTCTTGGCGTACTCGTGGTCGCCCGGCAGCATGCCGACCTTCTTGCCGAACTTCTTCATCTCGTAGCTCGTGAAGGGCTCGATGTAGGAGTTGAAGGTCGGCGGGATGCGGATCGTGAGCTTGTTGCCGGTCTCGGTGATCTTCGGCGTGCTCGAGTACGCCATCACGATGAACTTCTCCTGCTCGTTGAAGGCCTGCATCGCGTAGATGCCGCCCGAGTGCGGCACGAACACCGCCGGGCTCTGGTACTGCTGCACCAGGCGGCGGGCGTTGATCGCGGCCTCGGCGGGCGCGTACTTGTCGTCCAGCGCCACCAGTTCGAGCCTGACCTTCTTGCCGGCGACCTCGAGGCCCGCGGCGTTGATCTCCTTGATGGCCATCTCCATGCCGTTGACCACGTTCTTGCCATACAACGCGGCACCGCCGCTCAGCGGGCCGGTGAAGCCGATCTTGACGGTTTCCTGCGCCAAGGCGCCGCTGGCGCCGAAAGCCGCTGCGAGGGCCATGGCGAGCGGCAGCATGGCGCGGCCGGTGTGGATGTCTTTTTTCATGCGGGATGTCTCCGGGTGGTGGAAGAAAGAAGAGCGGCGCTCAGGCACCGATATACGCCGCACGCACCGCCTCGTTGTGCAGCAGCGAATCGCGGTCGCCTTCGAGCGCGATGCGGCCGCGCTCGATGACATAGGCGCGGTCGGCGATGGCCAGGGCGGAGTACGCGTTCTGCTCGGCCAGCAGCACCGTGGTGCCGGCCTGGTTGATGCGCTGGATGACCTCGAAGACCTGCTTGACGATCAGCGGCGCGAGGCCCAGCGAAGGCTCGTCGAGCAGCAGCAGCCGGGGCCGGCCGAGCAGGGCGCGGCCGATCGCCACCATCTGCTGCTGGCCGCCCGAAAGCGAGCCGGCCGGATGGTCCTGCTTCTGCGCCAGGATCGGGAACAGCTCGAACACCTCGTCGAGCGATCGCTGGATGCCGGCCGCATCGCGCCGGTGCACGTAGGCGCCGAGCGTGAGGTTCTTCCTCACCGACATCATCGCGAACAGCTTGCGGCCCTCGGGGCAATGCACGAGGCCCGAGGCGACGATCTGTGCCGGGCGCCGGCCTACCAGCTCTTGCTCGCCGAAGCGAATGCTGCCGGCGCTCGGCTTGTGAATGCCGCTGGCGGCCATGAAGATCGAGGTCTTGCCGGCGCCATTGGCGCCCAGCAGCACCACCAGTTCGCCGGGCGCCGCGTGCAGCGTGACGCCGGAGAGCGCACGGAAGCTGCCGTAGTGGAGGTCGACGCCTTCAAAGTGCAGCATGGTCGACTCCGAGATAGGCGTCGATCACCTGCGGGTCGCGCCGGATCTGCTCCGGCGTGCCCTCGGCGATCTTGGCGCCGTTGTTCAGCACGACGATCTTGTCGGCCAGTCGCATGATCATGTCCATCTTGTGCTCGATCAGGCAGACCGTCTTGCCATGGTCCACCAGCTTGCGGATCAGGGCCGCGAGGCCCGCCGTTTCTTCGGGGTTCACGCCGCCGGCCGGCTCGTCGAGCAGCAGCAGCTCGGGGTCGGTGGCCAGCGCCATCGCGAAGGCGACACGCTTGCGCTCCTCCTGCGTGATGTCGGCCGCGATGCGATTCGCCACATGCGACAGGCCGACGAAGTCGAGCGCCTGGCGCGCCTTGTCGCGGCACAGCCGCTCTTCGTCCTGCAGCCGGCGCGTGTTGGCGAGCACGTCCCACAGGCCCGACTTCGTGCGCAACCGGTGACCGACGATCAGGTTGTCGAGCACGCTGGCGTTGTCGAACAGGTGCGTGGTCTGGAAGGTGCGCGCGATGCCGAGCTTCGCCACATGGTCGGGCCGCAGGCCGGTGAGGTCCTGGCCGTTGAAGCGGATGCGGCCCGAGCTCGACTTGTGCGTACCCGCCACCAGGTTGAAGAAGGTGGTCTTGCCGGCGCCGTTGGGCCCGATGATGGCGCTGACCTGGCCGCGCTCGAAGCGGGTCGAGATGTGGTCGACCGCGGTGAGGCCGAAGAACTGCTTGGTCAGCGATTCGATTTCAAGCATTGTTCTGCACCTCCTGCGCGCCCACGGGGACCGCATGGGTCGCCTTCGCGGCATGGGCTGCATCCGCGCGCTGGGCCCGCCGCTTGAGCCAGGTGCCGACGATGCCGTCCGGCAGGAAGATGATCAGCGCGATCAGCACCGGGCCGAACACCACCATGCGGTAGTCCTGCAGGAACTGCAGGCTCTGCGTCAGCCAGGTCACCAGGAAGGTGCCGAGCAAGGGCCCGAGCAGCGTGCCGATGCCACCCACCAGCACGAACATCACGAGGTCGAAGGTCACCGCTTCGCTGGCCAGGTCGGGGCCGAGGAATCGCACCTGGCCCGCATAGAGCGCACCGGCGAAGCCGGCATAGACCACCGACAGAACGAAGGACAGCGTCTTGGTGCGCATCAGGTCGATGCCCAGCGCCTCGGCCAGATCGTCGCTGTTGCGCACCGCCATGAAGCTGCGGCCCAGCAGCGAGCGCACGATGCGCGCCATGATCCAGAGGCCGAGCACCAGGAAGGCCAGCACCAGGTAGTACTGCGACAGCGGCGTGCCGAATTGCAGCGGGCCGATGCCGGCCGGCGCCGGGATCCCCATGATGCCGACCGGCCCGTGGGTCAGGCTTTCCCACTTCTCGATCAGCAGAAACATGATGTAGCTCACGCACAGCGTGAAGATCGAGAAGTAGTGGCCGCGCAGCCGCAGCGACAGCAGGCCGATGAAGTAGCCGAGCACCGCCGTGACCATCCCGGCCGCCAGGAAGGCGATCCAGAACGGCACCTGGTGGTCGACCGTCAGGATGCCCACCGTGTAGGCGCCGACCGCCATGAAGGCGCCGTGCGCGAGGTTGAACTGCCCGGTGTAGCCGGTGATCAGGTTGAGCCCGAGCGCCGCGATCGCCATGATGAAGGCCTGCGTCGCGACCGAGATCAGGTAGTTGTTCTGCGCGAACAGCGGAAACGCGAGCGCGGCCACGGCCAGCAGCGCCCAGCCGGTCTTTCCTTGCAGCCAGTTCATCAGCGCGCCCCTTTCGCGGTGAACAGGCCCTGCGGGCGGAACGACAGGATCACCACCAGCAGCACGAAGGCGATGATGTCCTTGTAGTCGGTCGAGAAGTAGAAGCCGCCGAAGCTCTCGGCCATGCCGATGATCAGCCCGCCGACGATCGCCCCCGGGAAGCTCCCCATGCCGCCGAGGATGATGATCACGAAGGCCTTGGTGATGACCAGGTTGCCCATCGCCGGATAGACCAGGTTGATCGGCGCGTAGAGCACCGCGGCGATCGCGGCCAGTGCGCCCGAGATTGCGAACACCAGCAAGGTCACGCGCGTGGCGTCGATGCCGACCAGCGCGGCGCCATCGCGGTTCTGCGCCATCGCGATGATGGTCGAGCCGATCACCGTGTGGTTCAGGAACAGGTGCAGCAGCACCATCAGGCCGAAGGCGCCGGCGATGATCAAGAGGCGCTGCAGCGGCGCGGTGAGGCCGAAGACCTCGACCACCTGGCCGTACGGCGTGGGCATGCGATGGAAGTCGGCGCCGAACAGGGCCTGTGCACCGGCCTCGAGGAACAGCAGCACACCGATGGCGGCGATCATGTCGTGCAGTTCGGGCGCGTTGCGCAACGGGTGGAACACCAGCCGCTGGGTCAGCATCGAGATCGCCGCCACGATCGCCGCGGCGCCGGCCATCGCCAGCCAGTAGTTGAGGCCCAGCTTGGCCATCAGGTAGTAGCCCGCGAACGCGCCTGCCATGTAGAACGCGCCATGGGCGAAGTTCGGTACGTGCAGGATGCCGTAGACCAGCGTCAGGCCCAGCGCCACCAGGCTGTAGACGCCTCCGACGGTCAGGCCGTTCAGGAGTTGCTGAAAGAACATTTCCACATGAATCCTCGGTTGACCCAGGCGATGCGGCCACGGCGGCATCGAACGCGCCGGGCCATTGTGGAAGCGGGGGCGACGGCGCCGCCTAAGGTTTCTCCGGAGGCGGCGTCGCCTTGGAGACTCGCGCTCCTACCGCCCGGTAGGGTGCAGAATGCGGCGCCAGGAGGCTCCCATGACACGTACCATTGCCCAGAAACGCGCCGACTTCCGCTCGCTCCATGCTGCGGGCTGCTTCGTGATCCCGAACCCCTGGGACGTCGGCAGCGCACGCTACCTCGAGGGCCTCGGCTTCAAGGCCCTGGCCACCACCAGCTCGGGCTGCGCCTGGTCGCTCGGCCGGCCCGACGGAGCGCTGTCGCGCGAGGCGGTGCTGGCCCATCTGCGCGATATCGTGGCGGCCACCGACCTGCCCGTGAATGCCGACTTCGAGAGCGGCTTCGCCTCCGATCCGACAGACGTTGCACAGAGTGTCCGGATGGCGATCGACACCGGCGTGGCCGGTCTCTCGATCGAGGATTCGACCGGCGATCCTGCGCATCCGCTGCATGACATCGACGTTGCGGTCGCGCGCCTGCGTGCGGCCCGCGCCGCCATCGACGAAGCCGGCGGCGACGTGCTGCTGGTCGGGCGGGCCGAGAACTTCTTCGCCGGCCGGCCCGACCTCGACGACGCCATCGCGCGCCTCAAGGCCTACGCGCAAGCCGGCGCCGATTGCCTCTACGCGCCGGGCATCCGCACCCGCGAGCAGATCGCGGCGGTGGTCGCCGCGGTGGCGCCGAAGCCGGTCAACCTGCTGGTCGGCTCGACCAGCGAGCTCACGATGAAGGACATCGAGGCGCTCGGCGTGCGGCGGGTCAGCGTCGGCGGCGCGCTGGCGCGCGCGGCATGGGGCGGATTCATTCGCGCCGCGCGCGGGATCGCCGACGAGGGGCGCTTCGATGGCTTCGCGGATGCCGCGGCCGGCAATGAACTCAATGCGTTCTTCCAGGGCGGCGGCGGCACCTGAGGCCGATCGAGCGGCGACGCCCTTCAGCATTCAGGCGGGATGCCGATAAGGTTTTCATGAACACCTATCCCACCTCCAGCCAGGCCACCGGCGTCGCCCGCACGCTCAGCAAGCGCACGCCCTGCACGATCGTGGTCTACCAGACGGCCGAACGCGAGTTCGTGACGGCCCGCTCCAACGACCGCGTCAGCGGACTGATCCAGGGCGTGTACCGCGACGGCTACCTGCTGCCGCCGGCGTATCGGCCTGAGCCGATCACGCGGTGATTTCCACCCGGTTGCCGTCCGGATCGAGTACCACGCTCTCGTAGTAGCCATCGCCGGTTCGGCGGGGCCCGTCGAGCACCGGATAACCGTCGGCCTTCAACCGCTGCGTCAGCGCATCGACAGCTTGCTCGGAGCCCAGCGAGACCGCGAAATGCGTCAGGCCCATGCGCTGGGCACCCGGTTCGATGACGACGGGATCCAAGGTGGAGGTCGTCATGGCCTCGATCCGCGCGCCGTCCTCGAAGCTCAGGAAGCAGGACGCGAAGCCCTTCGCGGGATTGACATAGCCGCTGCCCGCCACGGCACCGAAGTAGTCGACGTAGAAGCGCTTGAAGCGTTCAAGGTCCTGGGTCCAGAGGGCGATGTGTTCGATGCGCATGGGTCGCTCCGCTTGAGGTCGACGGCATTTTGCATCCAAGCCCCGGGGTCCATGGCGCCGTGCACCTTCTGCAACGCGAGACTCGAAACAGGCGTTCGGAGTCACGCATGCTTGACCTTGAGGTGTGAGACACGAACCGCCCCAGCGATATTGGGCCGACGCCTGAATTGCTCACCCGAGTGCTGCGCCGCCCCAGTGCAGCCAAGCTGCCACGAACACAGCGAGGAATATTGTCTCGCCGACCATCAGAGCGATTGGCATCCATCCCACCGTTGCAAGCTCTTTCAACTGGGTCTTCATGCCGATCGCGGCGATTGCGGCGACGAGGCACCATTGCGAAAGGTCCACGCCAGTTTGTGTGACAGCCTTGGGCACCCAGCCCGTGCTGTTGATCGCGACCAGTACCGCGAAGGCGATCGCGAACAATGGCAATAGCGGCGGACGCTTGCCTTCGACGGCGCTGCCTTGATGGGCTCGCGTCAGGAAGCCCGCGAACGCGATCACCGGCAGGAGCATTGCAACGCGCAGGAGCTTCACGAAGGTGGCGGCATCGCCCGTGGCGACGGACATGCCATAGCCGGCACCTACGACTTGGGCCACGTCATGAATCGTGCCTCCGAGGAAAATCCCCGCCTGTACCGGATCGAGGCCCAGCGCACGCACGATCATCGGATAGAGGACCATCGCCAGCGTCGACAGCGCGCTGACGCTGATCACGGTGAAGAGCGTGGCACGCTCCCGCATGGCATGGTTTGGCATGGCCGCCGAAAGCGCCATGGCCGCCGAGGCGCCGCAAATCGCGACGGCGCCTCCCGTGAGCAAGCCGAAAAAGCTTCGATACCCCATCAGTTTGGCTATCCCGATGCCCAGGCCGATGGTGAGCGCTACCGATGCGACCACCATCAACACYGGATGCCACCCCATCGCGGCGATCTGGCCAGTGGTGATGCGCAATCCCAGCAGCGCCACACCCATGCGCAGCACCTGGCGTGCTGTCCACTCGATGCCGGCGGCGCAGGGGCCGTCGGCGGACAGGAAGTTCATTGCCATGCCGAGGAGCAGCGCGAAGAGCATGACAGGCGCGCCATAGTGCTGCGACAGAAACGTGGCCGCTGCGGCCRCGACGACACTGGCGAGGACGCCGGGGAACAGCTGACGTCCGAGCGTGGGCCAACCGGCCAAGGTCAATGCGGTCATTGGACGATCAGAAGACGTGTCGGATGCCGACGTCATAGCCAGTCGACGACTGTGGCGTCGGCACTGAGCCGTTGATCGCCTTCGTGAAGTAGGCGGGCCCGCCAACTGTCAGGTCGGCACCATTCTTGTTGTCGATCCGTGCAGCCGTCGCGTAGAGAGCCGTACGCTTCGACAGGTTGTACACGTAGCCGAGGGCGAACTTCTCGGACTTTGGGTCCGGAGACAGGCCAGGAGCGATCTGATTGGCGGCAGTGACGTTGTTGTACTTCACCTGGGTATAGACGGCACGAATCAGCCCGGGTCCGACCGGTACGGTCAAGCCGACCAGCGCGCCGTTGGCTCCCGGGCTGGTGAAGCCAAAAGCGTTCGCGACCGGCGGGATGCCGGAGAAGTCTGTCTTTAGCTTGTTGTTCGAGTACTCGCCGAACAGCTTGATGACGCCGAAGTCGTACGTGGAGGCAACGTTCCAGATCTGGAGGTTGCTCGTCGTGCCCAGGAAGAATTGGTCTCCAATCGTGCTTCGACCTGCCGCCACTGCAACATCCAGGGGGCCCTTCGTGTAGCCGAAGCGACCGCCGACGTAGCGCCCGGATCGCTGGCTGTTCGGTGCGTTCGGTGTCAACACGCCCGGGTCGTACTTGATCGCTTCGTTGAAGGCGTACATCACCTGGCCGTAGAAGCCGCCCAGGTTCGGCGGCAGGAAGTAGCCCACCGAGTTGGAAGCGCGAATGTAGTTGGGGTTCGCCTGGAACCCGTTTGCTGCCTGGCCTGGTGTGTTGAAGCCACTCGCGGTAGCAATCAGGTTGATGCCCACGCCGTTGGAGGTGAACGGATCGGCCACGGCGTCGTTCCAGAACGTGGGCGTGTAGTCCCTACCGAGGCGGAGTTCACCCATGAACCCTGACAGGCTGACCGTCGAACGACGGTTGAAAGCAAGACCCCCTCCAGACGCGAAGCCGGCGCCGGTGTCGTTGAGTATCCCGGCTTCGAGCCAAAAGTTGGCAGCCGCACCGCCACCGAGATCCTCCGTGCCGCGGACGCCCAGGCGACTGCTGGCGTAGCCTCCACTGTTCTGTACTGTGCTGCTGGTTGTGACGGCGATGCCGAGCGGCGTCTCGGCCTTGTTCGAATAGCCGCTGACCGTCGCGTCCATGACACCGAACATCGTGATAGAGGACTGAGCCGCAGCGCCACCGGCGGTGAGGACAGTCAAGGCGATCAGGGGTTTTCTCATGGGGTCTCTTCGCTATTGAAAAATGATGCGGGGGCGAGCGTCCGACCGCGGATTGAGCCTGTGTGAATCGGCCGAAGTCAGACGCACGGGCGGCTGGCGCCCCGAACTACATGGCGGTCTTGCCGCCATTGACCGCGTTGCACTTGCTGGGCGTTGCTCCTCGCGAGCCGCCCCGGCCCGTCCCACAGCGAGTCCTCGAGCCCGACGCGAACGTTCCCTTCCAACGAAGCCGCCATGGATAGCCGCGCCCGCCTCCGCGGCCGCAATCGCCTCGCGGGCGATTTCGTCCGCCGTGATCGGCAGATAGGGCGACATGGTCGGCGTGCGGATCGCTCCGGTCACCGCACACGTCACGATGACCTTGCTTTGGGGGCTGCCATGGCAGGTTTCTCCGTTCGATGTCTTGATTCAAGTGGAATGAATCAGGCGATGGGGAGGGCCTGATTTCCTTGATCCAGTATCTGGCGCCGCAACCCTTGTCGCTTGTCCTTTTGGGACACGAACTTGCCGATCTGAGACAGCCCTTGCGATCGAGCGCAGCCAAGAACGCAGCAGGCCGAGAATTGCCGACCGATCAGGGCGTCCCGTGCTCTTCCGCCGCCGCCGCCGCCATGTCCGCCGCTTGCTTGATCCATTGCGAGGCGCTGCAGCCGAATTGACTCTGGAACCAATGACTGAAGCTGCTGGCGTTGGAGAAGCCCAGCAGCTCTGCCACCTCGCTCAGCGGCAGGTCGCTCTCGCGCAGATGGCGCTTGACCAGGTCCGAGCGCACCTGGTCGAGCAAGCTACTGAAGGTGAGGCCCTCCGCAAAGAGCCGGCGGTGCAGCGTGCGACGATCGACGCGCAGGTGCCGAGCAACCTCCCTCGCGCTGCAGGCGCCACCAGGCAGCAGTGCGAGGATGAGCTCGCGACAGCTGTCATGCACGCTTTCACTGCGATCCCTGAGGGCCGCTTCCAGGTACTTGCGCGCGAAGCCCGCCGCCACCTGGTCTCCCGGCTCGCGCGGCTTGGACAGGTCGATCGCCAGGCAGACCAGGCCGTTGAATTCCTGGTTGAACTTGACGCGCCGTCCGAAGAAGGCGCGGTGGCTGGAGACGTCCATGGGTGGGCGATGCGTGAAGCAGACTTCCAGCGGTCGCCAATGCGGRCCGATCAAATCACTCAGCATGCGAAACATGGTGCCCACGGCGAGTTCCACCGACTGTCGCATCGGAAGCCCGGGGCTTGGCAGCAAGTCTTCCCGGATGACCACCACGCTGCCGGTGTCTTCGACATGGACGCTCAGCGAGGCATTGACCAGCTTCAGGTAGCGGCACAGCGTGTCGAGGGCGTCCCTCGGCGTGGCCTCCTCCCTCAGCACGAGGCTGATGGGCCCGAGGGCGGAGAGCTTGCGTTGCGCCGCAAGACGCAGCGCCAGATCTTCGGTCTGCGTGGCACGCGCGGTGATCTCCAGCAATTCGCGCACGGCATCTCTCGGGATCAGCGTCTCGGGATCTTCGAGGAACGTCGGCTGCAGCCCCACGGTTCGCATGAAGGCATAGGGGTCCCGACCGAGCGACTTCACCAACTCGACGTAACCGCTCAAGCTGGCGCTGCGCATGAGTCGTGCAATGTGTCTCATGGGAGGTGCTTGAGCGCCATTATGGTACCGACCTCGCCCCGGAAAAGGCGGATCCGCGCCTGGCCCGGCCGGTCCCTGGCGACGATCGCAGAGCTCGACGCCGCGGCGGGCGGATCGCGATCGCACGTCGCTCAGGGAACGAGGACGGTGGAGCCGATCGTCTTGCGTCCTTCGAGCGCGCGGTGCGCTTCTGCTGCATCGGCCAGGGCGAAGCTTTGCTTCGGCTCGCTGACGATGTGCCCGGCGAGCACATGGTCGAACAGCTCCCGCGCCATGTCGAGCATGTGCGCACGCGGCTCGATGTAATGCCTCATCGCCGGCCGGGTGAGCCAGATGGAACCCTTGGTTGCCAGCAGCCTGGTGTCGAGGATCACCGGGCCCGACGAAGTGCCGTTGCTCACCAGCGTTCCGCGAGGCTGCAGGCAGTCGAGCGAAGCTTCCAGCGTGTCCTTGCCTACCGAGTCGTAGACGACGGGAACGCCCTTTCCTTCGGTGATCTCCTTCACACGCTCGGCGATGTTCTCGCGCGATGTCACGATGGTGTGCGCGCAGCCGCTGGCCTTCGCGATGGCGGCCTTTTCGTCGGTGCTGACGGTACCGATCATGGTCACGCCCATGGCACGCGCCCACTGGCAGGCGATCAGACCGACGCCGCCCGCCGCCGCGTGGTACAGGATGGTCTCGCCTCCCTTCAGCGGGTAGACCTGGCGAAACAGATATTGCGCGGTCATGCCCTTCATGATGAGCGACGCGGCGGTGCGATCCGTGATGCCGTCGGGCAGGGGAATGAGCACCTCGGCGGGCATCACGCGCGCTTGCGCGTAGGCGCCCGGCGGACCGACCAGGTAGCCCACCCTGTCGCCCACGCGGATGTCCGTCACGCCGGGCCCGACGGCCTCGACCACGCCCACCGCATCGGTACCCAGGCCGTTGGGCAGCGCCAGCGGATAGACGCCGCTGCGAAAGTAGATGTCGGCGAAATTGACTGCAATGAAGCTGTGGCGCACGCGGGCCTGGCCCGCGCCGGGTTCGCCGACTTCGACGTTCTCGAGTCTGAGGACGTCTGCGCCCCCGGTTTCATGAAGGCGGATGGCCTTGGTCATGGTTCGTGTCCTTGTAAATGCATGTGGAGATGCGATTCTTGAGGGACGGCTCCCGGACTGGAAGCGCGACGTCGGCAATGCCCCAATTCGACAACTTCATGTCCCAGAAAAGCAAGTGCCGGCTGCCGGTGCGCCAGATACTGGACCCGCTGACAGATCGGTCGGAAACGAACAGGAAATGGAGACTAGAAATGAAACTGCATCAGTTTGCTCGCCCCGCGATGGCGTTGATCACATGTTCGCTGGCGCTCAACGTCTGGGCATCCGGCGACAAGCCCCTGAGGGTCATCGTTCCCGCACCGGCGGGCGGAACGATGGACACCGCCGCCCGCGTGGTCGGGCAACAGATTTCCGTGGACATCGGCCGTCCGGTGATCGTCGAGAACCGCCCCGGTGCAACGGGCTCGATCGGGCTCAACGCCATGCTGCAGGCGGCCCCGGATGGCAACACGATCCTGCTGGGGGCGAACAATCTTCTGGTGGAAGCGCCGCAGGTGATGAAGGTACCGTACGACCCGCTGAAGGACATCGTCACCATCGCCAGGGTGGCGTCGTCGAGCTACGTGCTCGTGTCCGGTGCAAGCTACCCGGCCAAGGACTTCCAGGGCCTCCTCGCGCAGTTGAAAACGCGCAAGGGCAAATCCAGCTTCGCCAGCTACGGCATGGGAACGGTGTCGCAATACTCGGGACTGATCCTCAGCAGCCAGGCTGAACTGGACATGCAGCACGTCGGCTACGCCGGATCGCCGCCCGCGCTTCAGGACCTGATCGGCGGCCAGGTCGACATCATGTTCGATGGCGTAGTGACCTCGTTGCCCCTGATCAAGAGCGGCATGCTGCGCCCCTATGCGGTCTCCGGGAAAAGCCGGTCCAGGTACTTCCCAGACGTGCCGACCATGACCGAACTCGGCTACCGGGACATCCAGTTCCAGGGGCAGGTCTGCTTCTACGGCTCCAGCAAGCTACCGGCCGACGTCCTGGCGAAGCTCCAGGCAATCATCAAGAAGGCAGCCGATGCGCCCGCGGTGCAACAGAAGCTGATCGACGTGGGCGTGGAGCCCGATGTGAGCATCGATTCGGCTGCGCTGCTGGCCGAGAACAAGTTGCTGTCCCAGYGCAACGCCGCCATCGTCAAGAAGTTCAACATCCAGGCGAATTGACCAAACCCTGCAATTCCTCCAGAGAGCAAAAAATGCAGATCAAGCAAATCACACCGGCCATTGGCGCCGAAGTCAGCGAAGTCCATCTCGGCGAAGCTGCGCGAAACCCCGAGCTCTTCGCACAGGTCAAAGCCGCGCTGCTCAAGCACAAGGTGCTTTTCTTTCGCAACCAGGACATCACGCGCGCCGACCACGTGGCCTTCGCGAGTTGCTTCGGCAAGCTGGAAGACCACCCCGTGGTCAACAGCGATCCCAAGTACCCGGGCCTGGGGCTCATCTATCGCAGCGACAGCAGGCACAGCTACGAGAACTCGTATCACTCCGACGGCCTGTGGCGCCAGAGCCCTTCCATGGGTGCCGTGCTGCGCTGCATCGAATGCCCGGAGATCGGCGGCGACACCATCTGGGTCAACATGGTTCAGGCGTACGAGGAACTGCCGGAGGAGATCAAGCAAAAGATCCTGAAGCTGCGCGCCAAGGCCAGCATCGAGCCTTCTTTCGGCGCCGTCATGCCGGAGGAAGCGCGCAGGAAGCTGGACCGGGACAACCCGCCGGTCGAGCATCCCGTCGTGCGCACGCATCCCGAAACCGGCGAGAAGATCCTGTATGTAGGCGGCTTCACCACGCATTTCGTCAACTACAACACGCCGGAGAACATCCGCCACGGCATCGACAAGTTGCCGGGCGCATCGCTGCTGCTGAACTACCTGACAAGCCGCGCCACCATTCCCGAGTACCAGGTGCGCTGGTCCTGGCAGCCCGGGGACGTGGCCGTCTGGGACAACCGCAGCACGCAGCACTACGCAGTCAACGACTACTGGCCCGCACCTCGCAAGATGGAGCGCGCCGGCATCGTGGGCGACGTGCCGTACTGAGTACCTGAAGTCTTTTCATCCCGTTCGACATTCCCGACATCACATTTCAACTCGGAGACCCATCCTCATGAACTTCCTCGACGGCCACCTGTACCCTGAGAACCAGCAGCCCCTGATCATCACGGCCGCGCCCTATGCGCCGGGCTGGATCCCCTCGGACTTTCCGGAAGACATCCCTGTCACGATGGAGGATCAGATCCAGAAGGCGGTGGATTGCTACGAAGCCGGCGCCACCGTGCTGCACCTGCACGTGCGCGAACTCGATGGCAAGGGCAGCAAGCGCCTGTCGAAGTTCAACGAGTTGATCGCCGGGGTGCGCGCCCGCGTGCCGGAGATGATCATCCAGGTGGGCGGCTCCATCAGCTTCGCGCCCGAATCGGACGGCGCAGCCGCCAAGTGGCTGAGCGACGACACCCGCCACATGCTCGCCGAGCTCGATCCGAAGCCCGATCAGGTGACGGTGACCGTCAACACATCGCAGATGAACGTGACGGAGCATGCGGGCCTGGACGACTTCAAGGGCGTGTCGCGGGGATTCCCGCACCTCTATGCAACCTACAAGGACATGGTCGTGCCCGCCAATCCCAGCTGGGTCGAGGAACACATCCGCCGCCTGACAGCGGCCGGAATTCAGAGCGAATTCCAGTGCTACAACATCAACAGCTTTGAAACGATCGAGCGGATGATCCGCCGTGGCATCTACAAGGGGCCACTGGTGATGAACTGGGTGGCCATCAGCGGCGGCATGGATCAGGCGAACATCTACAACCTGGCCAACATCCTGCGTGCCGTGCCMGACGGCGCGGTGGTCACGGTGGAAAGTTCGGTGCTGAATGTGCTTCCCGTGAACATGATCGGCATTGCCTTGGGCCTGCACGTGCGATGCGGTATCGAGGACGTGCTCTGGAATCAAACCCGCACGGGAAAGATGAGCTCCGTCGAGCAGATCAAGCAGTTGGTGCGCATCGCTGGCGAATTCGGCCGCCCCATCGCGACAGCGAAACAGGCACGAGAGATCATGAAGATCGGGGTTTTCTACGACACGGCGGAAGAGACGCTTCAGGCCAATGGCTTCGCGCCCAATCGCAACGGGGGCAACCAGGGGTTCCTGCGCAAGCCGGACAGCGAACTGGTGGCTTGATCCCTTCCGATGCCCGCATTGCAACCCGAGACAAGACGACATGAACTTCCTAGACGGTCACCTGTTTCCCGAAAACCAGCAGCCCCTGATCATCACGGCCGCTCCTTATGCGCCGGGCTGGCTTCCGTCGGACTTCCCGGAAGAAATCCCGGTCACGATGGAGGATCAGATCCAGAAGGCGGTGGACTGCTACAACGCCGGCGCAACGGTGCTGCACCTGCACGTTCGCGAACTCGATGGCAAGGGCAGCAAGCGCCTGTCCAAGTTCAACGAGCTCATCGCCGGCGTGCGTGCGCGCGTGCCCGAGATGATCATCCAGGTGGGCGGCTCAATCAGCTTCGCGCCGGAGTCCGAAGGCGCGGCCGCCAAGTGGCTGTCCGACGACACGCGCCACATGCTGGCCGAACTCGATCCGAAACCGGACCAGGTGACGGTGACCGTCAACACCTCGCAGATGAACGTTACGGAGCACGCCGAACTGGCAGACTTCAAAGGCACTTCGCGGGAAATCCCCGCCATCTTCGAGGCCTACAAGGAGATGACGGTGCCGGCCCAGCCCGGCTGGGTCGAGGAGCACATCCGCCGCCTTACGGCCGCCGGCATCCAGAGCGCCTTCCAGTGCTACAACATCAACAGCTTCGAGTCGGTCGAGCGACTGATGCGCCGCGGCGTCTATAAGGGCCCGCTGGTCATGAACTGGGTGGCGATCAGCGGTGGCATGGACGCACCGAACATTTACAACCTCGCCAACTTCGTGCGCGCCGTTCCCGATGGCGCGGTGCTCACCGTGGAAAGTTCGGTCCGCAACGTGCTGCCCGTGAACATGATGGGTATCGCCATGGGCCTGCACGTGCGCTGCGGTACCGAGGACGTGCTTTGGAACCAGACGCGCACGGCCAAGATCGGCACCGTGGCACAGATCGAGCAACTGGTGCAGATCTCGCGCCAGTTCGGTCGCCCCATCGCGACCGCCCAACAGGCGCGCGAAATCTCGAAGATCGGTGTCTTCTACGACACGGCGGAAGAATCGCTTCTGGCGAATGGCTTCGCACCCAATCGCAACGGCGCCAACCAGGGATTTCTGCGCAAGGCGGCCTGACTCCTCCTCGAGGGTGTGTCGCACGCCCTGCGTTTCGAAGTACTCGGCCTGTCTTGCCCGGTTCGGGATGCCCCGTCATCTTCATGATCCGCCGCGGCGGCGGCCTGCGTGCTCCGCTGCGAGGCGCTGCAGCCGAACTGGCTGCGGGACCAGTGGCTGAAACTGCTCGGCCCCGCGAAGCCCAGCAATCCCGCCACTTCTCCATGCGGCAGGTCGCTGTCGCGCGGATGGCGTTTGACCAGATCCGAGCGCACCTGCTCTAGCACGCTGCTGAACGTGCGGCCCTCGCAACTCGGCGGAGCCCCTGTGCCGCGACCGCGGTGTGGGGACGATCATTGTTGATCGGGCGCTGCCTCTCAGCTTGAACGTTGAACGACGGCATTCGCTTGCACGGCGGGCACTGATCGCAACATCTTGTCAGACAGCAATGGGCCCACTGCAGCCATACAGCACCCGCGATTGAGCGCCGCGAAGCGGTCGTTCAACAAACCCACAAGGATCTGACGACCCAGCTGTAGGTAGTCTTGGAAAGACCTGTCGAGTACTTCAACACACTGCAGAACTGACGTCCGTGTCCCGGAGCGCAGATGCTGGGGGGCCTCCTACGATCGCCGACACGATCACTGCCGGCCCGCAAGGCGGTGCGGTTTGCGACCTCGCGGTGCGCAGTGAAGAGGCGATACTCCCTGCCTTCAGCCCCATGTCATTGGCCTTCGTCGTGCCGATGCCAAAGCCATCGGCGTGAGCTTTCCAATGTGCCGAAACAGGCTCATGGCGTCGGCATAGTCGAGGGCGTTTGACCATTTGAAGGTCGTGTGCCGTCGAAGGGCGGCGCGCTGCCACCGTGCCTTTTTGCTATTTGGCCAGTCCCTTGATCATGTCGACGACTTCAGGATTGGCGAGCGTGGACGTCGCCAGGATCCTGGCCATTCGAAATCGCTGCGAGCACGCCGCGGATGATCTTTACTGGCTCACGTAGCGCTCCGGATCCTTCCAGATGGTCTTGAAGGATCCGGGCCACGGATTGCGGATACAGGTGCTGCCCGCCCCGCTCGGGAGCTCCTTTCCCTAGTCATCGTAGATCACCGAATGAATGCCTGGGGTTGTACTTCGCGGGCTCGTCGGGTCCGTTGCGCCGCAGCGCGCGAATAGCTGTCGGCGATGTGTGGAAGCTCCATCCGGATGATGAGCCCGGACCGGCCGGGCGTCGCCGCCGAGTTGACTCAGCAGCTTGCTGACGGGGGAATCAACCTCTGCGGGTTCTCGGCCTCCGTGATTGGCAGACAATTTGCGGTCTACGTGGCGGTGGACACTCACTGGACGACGCCAATAAGGCGATGGCAGTCTTGGCGAAGGCCTGAAAGGCGCTGTCGAGTGGTCTCCGGCAAGTCGAGGGACTGGTCGTCATCTCATCAACAGTCAGCCCCAGCGGTCGTCCTTCACCCTGACCACGCCGCCCTCGACGCGGACCGGGAATGTTGCCACCGGTTCATACGCGGGCGGTGAGCGCGCCGCGCCGGTAAGAATCGAAAAGTGCGCGCCGTGGCGCGGGCAAATGATCTCCTCGCCCGCCACTTCCCCGCCCGAGAGTGTCTCGGCCTCGTGGCTGCAGATGTCCTCGATGGCGTAGTAGCGGCCGTTCAGGTTGAACACGGCGATCGGCGTGCCTTCGATCTCCAGCGTGCGCGCGGTGCCGGGCGGAAAGTCCTCCACCCGGGCGACGGCGACCCATTCGGCCATGTCAGATCATCCCCAGATCCAAGCGTGCCGCTTCGCTCATCCGGTCGCGCGACCAGGGCGGATCCCAGACCAGTTCCACCCGTGCTTCGTTGACGCCCTGCACCGCCTCCACCGCGCGCTCCACGGTCGCGGGGAAGGTTTGCGCCACCGGACAGCCCGGGGCGGTCAAGGTCATCCGGACCTGCACCTTTCCCGCAGCCTCATCGACATCGAGCCTATAGACCAGGCCCAGATCGTAGATGTTGACCGGCAACTCCGGGTCGTACACCGTGCGCAGCGCGGCGATCACGCGGCCCTCAAGCCCTTCCGGCTCGTTCTCGCGCGTGGCCTCAAGTTGCTGTGCCTTGTGCAACCAGTCGACGATGCTCATTGCTTCACTCCGTGGACACCGGCCGGGTCTCGTCATGCAGCGCCGCGTGCAAGGTGTGCCAGGCCAGTGTGGCGCACTTCACCCGCACCGGAAATTCGTGCACGCCGGACAGCACCACCAGCTTGCCCAGCGGCACTGCGGAGTCCGCGCCATGGCCCGTGGTCAACAGCGCAAGGAATCCCTCGAACAGCGCCTGCGCCTTTTGCTCGGTCTTGCCCTTCAGCGCTTCCGTCATCAGCGAGGCCGAGGCGGTGGAGATGGCGCAGCCTGCCCCCTCGAAGCTCACGTCCTCGATCACTCCATCGACCAGCTTCAGGTACAGCGTCAGCTTGTCGCCGCACAAGGGATTGAAGCCCTCGGCGCTGCGGTTCGCACCCGCCAGGCGCCCGAAATTCCGGGGCGTGCGGTTATGGTCGAGGATGGCCTCCTGGTAGAGATCACGCGGATCGGGCATGGCCAAAGACCTCCTGCACCTTGCGTACGGCGCGGAACAGCGCGTCCACTTCGGCGCTCGTGTTGTAGAGCGCGAACGAGGCGCGCACCGTTGCCGGCACATGGAAGTGCTCCATCACCGGCATGGCGCAATGGTGTCCCGTGCGCACAGCCACGCCCTCCCCATCGAGAATCGTGCCGACATCGTGCGGATGCACGCCGTCGAGCACGAACGACAGGATGCTCGCCTTGTCCTTCGCGGTGCCGATGAGGCGCAGGCCGGAAACTGCGCGCGCCTGCTCGGTGGCGTAGGCGAGCAGTTGGTGCTCGTGCGCAGCGATGGCGTCGAGTCCGATTGCGCTCATGTAATCGATCGCCGTGCCAAGACCGATCACCCCGGCGATATGGGGAGTACCCGCCTCGAACTTGTAGGGCAGGTCGTTGAAGGTGGTCTTGGCGAAGGTCACCTCGCGAATCATGTCGCCGCCACCCTGGTACGGGGGCATCGCGTCCAGCAACGCCGCCTTGCCGTAGAGCACGCCGACGCCGGTTGGGCCATACAGTTTGTGGCCCGAGAAGGCGTAGAAATCGCAGTCGAGCGCCTGCACATCGATCTTGATGTGGGGCGCCGCCTGGGCGCCGTCGATGAGCACCGCAGCGCCTTTGGCGTGGGCAAGATCGACGATGCGCTTCACCGCATTGATGGTTCCCAGCGCGTTCGACAAATGAGTCACCGCGACGAACCGGGTGCGCGCACCGAGCAAGCGCTCCAACTCGCCCGGCACCAGCTCGCCGTCGTCGTCGATCGGCGCCACCCGCAGCACCGCGCCGCTGCGCTCGCACAGCAACTGCCATGGCACGATGTTCGAGTGGTGCTCCATCTCCGTGATGAGAATCTCGTCGCCCGGCTGCAAGCGCTGCCCCCAACTCGCCGCCACGAGGTTGATGGCCTCCGTGGTGCCGCGCACGAACACGATTTCCTCGCGCCGTGCCGCGTTGATGACGCGCCTCACGGTATCGCGCGCGGCCTCGTAGGCGTCGGTTGCCTGCTGGCTCAAGGCATGCACGCCACGGTGAATGTTGGCATTGAGCTCGGCGTAGTAGCGCGCCTCGGCATCGATCACGCACTGCGGCTTCTGGCTGGTGGAGGCGTTGTCGAGGTAGACGAGGGGCATACCGTGCACGCTGCGGTGCAGGATCGGGAAATCCTCGCGCAGCCGCGCCACGTCGAAGGCCAAGATCGGCGCCGCGCCGCGCAATGCGCCCAGTTCGCTCGCTGCGCTCTTCACAGCAGCTCCTTCACCTGCTCGGGCAGCCGGCCGCGCAGCAGTTGCTCCAGGCGCGAGCGCAAGGGCACGCAGCTCACCCGTGTCGCGACGTCCTCGGCAAAGGCGAAGGTCAGCAGCGCGCGCGCCGACGCGTCATCCATCCCGCGCGAACGCAAGTAGTAAATCTGCTCGGCGTCGAGCTGGCCGACGGTGGCGCCATGGCTGCACTTCACGTCGTCGGCATAGATCTCCAGTTGCGGCTTGGTATCGACCTCGGCGTTGTCCGACAGCAGCAGATTGCGGTTGGATTGCTGTGCGTCGGTGCGCTGCGCGTCGGGATGCACGATCACCTTGCCGTTGAACACCGCGCGCGAGGCGCCGTCTAGCACGCCCTTGTAGAACTCGCGGCTGGTGCCGCGCGGTCGCAGGTGGTCGATGCGGGTGTGATGGTCCATGTGCTGCCTGCCGTTCGCCATGTACAGGCCAATCAGCGTGGCTTCGCAGCCCGGTGCGTTGAGTCGCGTGCCGATGTCGTTGCGCGAGAGCCGCCCGCCCAGCGCAAAGGACTGCGACGTGAACCGGGTGTCGGGCCCCTGCTCGGCGCGAATGTCGGCGATGTGATGGCCGCGCAGGCTCTCCTGCTGCAGCTTGGTATGGATGATGGTCGCGCCCGCGTCGGCCTGGATGTGCGTGACCGCGTTGGTGAGGTACGTGGCATCATTGATGCCGACGTAGTGCTCGATGATCTCGGCCCGCGATCCCGCGCCGGCGCGGATGATGTTGCGCGAGTGAACGGCAAGATCGGCGTCCGTCGTGATGAACAGCAGATGGATCGGCTCATCGACCGCACATCCCGCGGCGAGATCGATGTGCGCCCCATCGGCCCAGAACGCAGCGTTGAGTGCCGTGAAGCCGTTGACGAGCGCTTCGGCATCGCGGGTGAACACGGCTTCGAACCGATCCGGGCGGTCCGCGAGCGCCGTTGCGAGGCTGCCGACTTCGGCGCCGCGCGGCAGGGAACCGGGGCGCGACAACCCTGGCGCATGACGTCCGTTGATGAACACCAGCAGGTGGCTTGTGGCCAGGGCCAGCTCATCGACCTGATCCGCGCCGACGCTGTCAAACGATTCGGGCACGAACTTGAAGGTGCGCTTCTCGAGGGTTGCCACGCTGGTGTACTTCCAATCTTCGTCTCGAAGAGTCGGAAAGCCCAGCTCGGCGAAGCGCTCGAACGCGACCGCGCGCGTGCGTTGCAGCCACGGCAGCCGTGCGCCCACGAGGCGAGGCTCTAGCTGCGCGAATTGCGCGCGGTAGAGATCTTTATTCATCATGGTCGTGCCGTTTCATTCAGCGCCTGAGCCTGCGCCTCGACCCAGCCATAGCCGCGGCTTTCCAGCTCCAATGCCAGCTCCGGAGCACCGGACCTGGCGATGCGCCCCTGCGCCAGGACGTGCACCTGATCCGGCACGATGTAGTTGAGCAACCGCTGGTAGTGCGTCACCAGGATGATTGCGCGCTGCGGGCTGCGCATGGCTTCAACACCATGGGCGACGACCTTGAGCGCATCGATGTCGAGGCCTGAGTCGGTCTCGTCGAGGATCGCGAGCTTCGGCTCCAGCACCGCCATCTGCAGAATCTCGTTGCGCTTCTTCTCGCCGCCCGAGAAGCCTTCGTTCACCGAGCGGTAAAGCAGGCCCTGATCCATGTCCATCAACTTCAACTTGCCTTTCACCAGGGCGAGGAAGTCGATCGCATCCAGTTCCTGCTCGCCGCGGTGCTTGCGGATCGCATTGAGCGCCGCCTTGAGCAGATAGATGTTCGCCACGCCGGGGATCTCCACCGGGTACTGGAAGGCGAGGAAGATCCCTTCCCGAGCGCGCGCCTCGGGCGGCATGTCGAGCAGGTTCTTCCCAGCGTAGAGCACCTCGCCGGCCGTCACGACGTAGTCCTCCCGCCCGGCCAGCACATGCGCCAGCGTGCTCTTGCCCGAACCGTTGGGCCCCATGATGGCGTGGACCTCGCCGGCATGCACCGTGAGGTCGATGCCACGGAGGATGGGTTTGCCGTCGACCGAAACGTGCAGATTCTTGATGGACAGCATCAACCTATGCTCCCTTCGAGACTTACGCCGAGCAGCTTCTGCGCTTCCACCGCGAACTCCATCGGCAGCTCCTTGAACACTTCCTTGCAGAAGCCGTTCACGATCATCGACACCGCGTCCTCCGCCGAGAGTCCGCGGCTCTGGCAGTAATAGAGCTGGTCTTCGCCGATGCGCGAGGTGGAGGCCTCGTGCTCGACCCGGGCGGTGGGGTTCTTCACCTCGATGTAGGGGAAGGTGTGAGCGGCGCACTTGTCGCCCAGCAGCAATGAGTCGCACTGCGTGTAATTGCGCGCGCCGACGGCGCTCTTCGCGACCTTCACCTGCCCCCGGTAGGCGTTGCGTCCATGGCCGGCCGAGATGCCCTTGGAGAGGATCGTGCTTCTGGTGTTCCTGCCGAGGTGGATCATCTTGGTGCCGGTATCCGCTTGCTGGTAGTGGTTGGTCAGCGCCACCGAATGGAACTCGCCCACGGCGTTGTCGCCCTGCAGGATGACGCTCGGATACTTCCAGGTGATCGCCGAGCCGGTTTCCACCTGGGTCCAGGAAATCTTCGAGTTCGCGCCGCGGCAGTCGCCGCGCTTGGTGACGAAGTTGTAGATGCCGCCCTTGCCGTCCTTGTCGCCCGGATACCAGTTCTGCACTGTCGCGTACTTGATCTGCGCGTCGTCGAGCGCAATCAACTCGACGACGGCGGCGTGCAACTGGTTCTCGTCCCGCATCGGCGCCGTGCAGCCTTCGAGGTAGCTCACGTACGCGCCGCGGTCGGCGATGATCAGGGTGCGCTCGAACTGGCCGGTGTTGCTGGCGTTGATGCGAAAGTACGTCGACAGCTCCATCGGGCAGCGCACGCCGGGCGGGATGTAGCAGAACGAGCCGTCGGTGAAGACCGCCGAGTTCAGCGTCGCGAAGAAGTTGTCGGTGTAGGGCACCACCGAGCCGAGGTATTGCCGGACCAGATCGGGGTGGTTCTGCACCGCCTCCGAGAACGAACAGAACACGATGCCGAGTTCGGCCAACTTCGCCTTGTAGGTCGTGGCCACAGAAACGCTGTCGAACACTGCATCCACCGCGACGCCCGCGAGCAGTTCTCGCTCCTGGAGCGGCACACCGAGCTTTTCATACATCCGCAGCAACTCGGGATCGACCTCGTCCAGGCTCTGCGGTCCGCTCTTCTGTGATTTCGGGGCGGAGTAGTAGGCGATGTTCTGGTAGTCGATGGGCGGATGCTCGACCGTCGCCCACTTCGGCTCGGTCATGGTCAGCCAATGGCTATAGGCGTTCAGCCGCCACGCCAGCATGAATTCCGGCTCGTTCTTCTTGGCGGAAATCACGCGGATGACGTCCTCGCTCAGCCCGCGCGGCACGGTGTCCGTGTCCACGGCGGTGAAGAAGCCGTGCTGGTAGTCGCGGCTGATCAGAGCATCGAGTTGGTGTGCCGGCGCAGTCATGTGGAGCTCCTTCACGCGAGCGCGCGCGGCCGCGGTGCACGCCGAGCGTCCAGATGGACGGGCTTGAACGTCGGTTGCGCCAGGTCCGCCAGCGTCATCTGGCCCAGGGCATCCAGAACCACGCGATTGATACGTTGCCAATTCGTGTGGATCGAGCACGACCCTTCCAGCGCACAGAGGCCGGCGATGGCACTGCATTCGGTCAGGCCGATCGGGCCTTCCAGGGCGTCGATGAGCTCGGCAATCGAGATCTCGCCGGCGGGCCGCGACAGCATGTACCCGCCCTTCACGCCACGCACTGATCGCAGCAGGTTGACCCGTGCCAGGATCTTCAGGACCTTGCTGGCTGTGGGCAAAGCCACGCCAATCGTCCCCGCCAGTTCGGTCGCGGCATGAATCCGATCCGGCTCGCGCGCGATATGGGCCATCGCCACGGTGCCGTAGTCGGTCAACTTGCTCAGTCTCAGCATTGGCATCACCCCAGTGAAAGATTAGTACCAATTTGGTACTGATTAGTTCCCGATGACGGGATTTGCTCGAGAGGACCGGCAGAGTGCGCATACCGAAGCTCAGACTGCGATGGGCGATTCGCAGCGCCGTTTCAGCATTCGCGGGGATCAAAGCCCGGGCGAAGATGAACCCAAGGTAGCTCGCCCCGTCGGGAGGCGGAGCGACGATCTGGCCGGGCTGCGCCGTAATGGTGACCCCCGTGACCCCGGGTACCGACTGCGCGGCGGCCAGGCCTTCGAGGCCATGGCAAATGCCGCGCTGCGGAATGGGGATCATCATGACCCCCGCGGCGGCGCCCTCGCCGGCAAGGGCGAGCGGTTCTGCCAGCGGTTTTCCCAACCAATGGGCGCAGGATCAGGTCCTCCAGGCTCATGCCCAGGGAACGGGTAAGCACCCGCCCGCACAAGCCCCCGAAGGAGCGGGCCGCGATCTCCAGCAGCCAGATGCCGTGCTCATTGACCCGCACTTCGGCGTGGACCGGCCCAGCTGCGAGCCCGGCCACGCGGCAGGCACGTGCCACCGCGTGATGGATGCGTTCCTGGAGCGCCCTCGGCAGCCGGGAGGGGGTGACGTAAAGGGATTCCTCGAAATACGGCCCGTCCAGGGGATCGGGCTTGTCGAACAGGGCAAGGGTCGTGAGCTCGCCCCGTTCCAGGGCGCCTTCCAGCGCGTACTCCCGTCCGGGAATAAAGGCCTCAATGATCAATCCCAGCTCCTGGGCGTCCCGGTCGGCCCGGGTCTGGATGGCCTGCACCCGGTTCACGGCTCGAAACAGCTCTTCGGGATCATCGGCGGATCACGCCGCGGCTCCCTGGGGCGCGACAATCATCTTGGCCGGTCGTGTTGCCTCAACGGGCAGGCTTGACAGAGGGCGCGCTCAAGCTGCAGAAGCTCGGGCTGATTCGCTGCTGCGCAAGCGGGCAAGAGTACGAACCGCTGCTGTCCCAGAAGCTTGCGTACCAGGCATCAAACGATCGCACCGAACAGTGCGCCCACACCCGCGGTGATCGCCATCGCGAGCGCTCCCCAGAATGTCACCCGCCAGGCGCCCATCAGAACGCCGGCGCCGCCAGCGCGCGCGGCGACGGCACCCAACAAGGCCAGGAAGAAGAGTGCCGTCCCTGATATCCATGGAATCACGCTCTGTGCGGGCGACAACGCCGTCACCGCCAGCGGCAGCGCCGCACCGACCGCGAAGCTGGCGGCCGACGCCAGCGCGGCCGTAACCGGCCGCGCGATCTGGGCTTCGAAGATGCCGAGCTCGTCGCACCCATGGGCACCGATGGCGTCGTGCGTCATAAGTTGCTCGGCCACCTGCTGCGCCAGGCCCGGCTCGAGCCCTCGGCCGACATAGATAGTCGAGAGCTCACGCCGCTCCGCGGCAGGATCCTTTTCGAGCTCGGCTAGCTCGCGCGACAGGTCGGCATTCTCAGTGTCCGCCTGCGAATGGACCGAGACATATTCACCAGCGGCCATCGACATGGCCCCGGCCACCAGCCCCGCGACGCCGGTCACCAGAATGTTGCCGTGGCTCGAACCGGCAGCCGCCGGCGGGTCGATCGCAAGCAGGGCCCCGACACAGGCGCCAGCACATTCCGTTCGGTAAGTCAGACCGGAGAATACCCATGATGCGGCGCCCCGACCCGTCGAACGACGCTAAACGCCCGCCAGTCGGTGGTTTGCTCGACGAGGTAGCTGCCGCGACGATCGCCTGCGAGCCATGGCGCCAGCAGGGGCTGCCGTCGAGTGGCTGAAGCCGATAGCATCTGAGGATGTGGAACCACTACCAGACCATTAAGGCGCGCGAACGTCTCCAGAGGAAGTTCGACGTCATCCTGCCGCCGAATTGGGTGGCACCGAACGGCGGCCACATCTACAAGCACAACCACGCTCCGTTCGTCATCAACCCGGCAGGCCCCGACAACGCCGGAGGCCTTGAGCGGGAGTGCCTCATTGGGGAGTTCGGGCTGCTGCCTGCGCGCTCGCGCAAGCGCGATATCAAGCGCGACACGTTGAAGGCCAGGTCGGAAACAGCGGCGGAGGAGCTCTCCTACGCAATCCCCTGGCGGCGCCAGCACTGCGTGATCCCGGCCGACTGTATCTACGAGCCCGACTGGCGAACGGGGAAGGCGATCGAGACCCGCATCGAGCGCGTTGACGGCGATCCGATGGGCCTGGCGGGCTTGTGGGACCGGTGGGTCGACGCCGGCACCGGTGAGGTCGTTTTCAGCTTCACGATGCTCACGATCGACGCGACCACGCACGCGCTGATGAAGAACTTTCACCGCGCCGGCAAGGACAAGCGCATGGTCGTGATCCTGCCGGAGGCGATGTACGACTCGTGGCTGGCGGCGCCCGCCGACGAATCGATGGCGTTCATGCAGCAGTACACCGCCGAGCTGCTGGTGGCCACGCCTGAGCCGCTGCAGCACGCGCCGCAGACCGGCCTGCTCTAGTCCACAGCAACGAGGAACGCACCATGATCGACGCGCCTGGGTTCATTTACGACGTGGCCAAGGACATCAAAGAACACTTCGCCTGGAAGGATGAAGACAAGCTCGTTGAGATCACATGGCCGCAGTCGTCGGGGTTCGAGAACGAGGCGAAGAAGGCCGGCTACGACATCGGATGGACCCGACCCGACAGGGTTGAGACCAAGAACCTGGAGGGCTACGACGTTATGTTCGAGTTGGATAAGGCTGCAGGCTGGTCCTTATGGGCAAGAGGGGGTGACACATGGACGTCAACGCCTGCGAGCCGCTGCTTAAACTTCAGGCAGTCTCGGGGAGATTTCCCAGGGAGATTGACGGGGAACACCGGGGGGTTTTAGAGGAGTCTCTGAGGGCGTTTTCACTGGAGAGCGTTGATTTCATTGACCAGATTCTTCCCGCTAGAACCCCCACTCTCCAATGACCATCGAAATGGCCGGCGTCCGCCGCCGTCTGATGGCGATGTGTCAGGACCGCGCCACGCAGGTTGCTCACGCGGCCCCGAAGGCGATCCGGCGATCCGTGCCGAGGTGAAGCAACAGTTGTCGGAAGGGGCAATGTGAACTTGGCAGGAGCGAGCGTTGTGCTCGGCATCGTGATGGTGGCGACGGTCAACGCCTGGGTCGCGGGTGGGATCGTGCTCGCCGCGGGAGCCTATTTGATCTGGCAGCGGTCTGGCTAGATCAGCATGCGCATCCATGCTTCAGCGTTGGAGGCAAACTTGGTCGAGCAGGTCCCGCGGATTCCCGCCGCGGCGACGGATGACTTCGACTTCGCTAGCGAAGCCGGCCTGCGCAAATCTGGCTTCAGGATCAACGCGGAGTGCGCTCCTGCAGCGTTCGCGACAAGCAGCAGTGTAGGCAGCGCAGGTCACCTTGCATGTTCATAGCGCACAAGACGGTTCTGACCCTGCCTCGTTTGCACGTACATCAAGTCATGCTGCCATGGTATTGCTCGTCCCTGACGACGGGGGCGAGGTGGACCCTATGTGCCGACGGCCAGGGCTGCACCCCTGACGCTGGCTCGACCAGGTCAAATTGGCGGATACGGCTGCGGCAACGAGCTGTACGGCTTGCGCGAAGCGCACTTCGTCGATTTGAGATCTTTCGACCATGGACCCCCTCCGGTGAAAGGGTTGGTGACATACCCGATAGGCGGGTAAGGTCGCCATCAGTAGCCAAGACGCGCACCGACACGACATGCTGATGAGTGACTGTACGCCTTCCCCGCGACGACGAGTGCACCACCGAGGGCATGGCCTTTCGATGCCTTGGATGTTGACGACCACTTCAGTCCGCCACATTGCGGACGGGCTCCGAGTGCGTGACCTAGCATTTCCGACAAGTGCGCCACGGCCTGAACCATGGGCCACACCGACTGCGAAATGGCGCGGAACTCCTTATGCAGGGGCCGATCAAACCATGGTGATGCAACGGTGGACTCAGTGGCTCATCCCGCCACGGGAGCTATGCTCCAAGGGGTTCGCCCCTTCCTCCCGCATCGCCCTGAAACCCGCCCTTGTGGCGGGTTTCTTCATAAGTCGCCAACATGTGAATCGAGGTCACGGAGTGGCTGCATTGCGGTCATCCAAGGCCTCAGATCGGCGTGTGTGCCTCGGACCTGAATCGGGTGGCATTCTGATGGATGCGTAATCCGCATCTAGTCAGAGGCACCCTGAACACCGCGCACATGCGCGACTTAACCCGAACGCCGCCAAACGGGCTCACACCCAGCGCCGTACGGTCGCTTTGTAGCGGAGATATTCGTCTCTGGGCTACCAATCGGCGATCCTGGCCCAGCTGGCACAGCGCGTCTACAGCATGGAGCTCATTGAACAGCTGGCTGTGCAGGCTCGGCACCGGTTGGCTCGACAAGGCCATGCCAACGTTGAAGTCAAGATCGGCAACGGCTGCGGCGGGTGGCCCGAACACGCACCGTTCGACAAAGTGATCGTCACAGCGGCTCCCGAGCTCATCCCGCCGTCGCTCATCTACCAGTTGAAGTCCGGGGGCAAGATGGTGATACCCGCCGGTCTGCCCGACGGAAAGCAACTCATCCTGCTCGAGAAGGACGCCAGCGGTTCGGTATCGACAAAGGAGATCTTCGCAGTGCTATTCTCGTTGCTCAAGGACACTGAGCCCGACTGAATCGCCGAATGGCAGTCATCACGCATTCAACGAGACGCCAGCAGCCCCATGGCCAATCGCCTCGCTCACGAGACCAGCCCCTATCTGCTACAGCACGCCGACAACCCGGTGGACTGGCACTCCTGGGGTGACGAGGCCATGTCTTTGGCCCGCAGCTCGGGGCGGCCGATCCTGCTGTCAGTGGGGTACTCGGCCTGCCACTGGTGCCATGTGATGGCCCATGAGTGCTTCGAGGATGCCGACACCGCCGCGCTGATGAACCGGCACTTCGTCAACATCAAGGTAGATCGCGAGGAGCGGCCGGACATCGACCAGATCTACCAGGCGGCGCATCAACTGATCACCCGCCGATCGGGCGGCTGGCCGCTGACCATGTTCCTCACGCCCGAGGGCAAGCCATTCTTCGGTGGCACCTACTTCCCCAAGCGCTCACGCTACAACAGGCCAGGGTTCGACGACGTGTTGGCGCGCGTCGCTGAGGTGTGGGCCGCGCAGCGCGTGCAGGTCATGGCGCAAGGCGAGGAGCTTGTTTGCGCCCTGGCCGACGCGCTGGCCGTGCGCCGCGCGGACGATGGCGTCCAGGTCGGTGCGGACGTTCGCACCGACACGCTGCAGAAAGCTGCGGCGCGGGCCGCAACTGGCCTGCGCGACGCCTTGATGCTTGCCTTCGACGAGGTCGACGGCGGCTTCGGTGGTGCGCCAAAATTCCCGCAGGCAGCCGTCCTCGACGCGCTGCTGAGGCACGCCGTGGCCGCGCCCGACGAAGCAACGCACGACGCCGTCCTGTTGACCTTGCGGCGCATGGCCGAAGGCGGGATTTACGACCACCTGGGCGGGGGATTCTGCCGCTACAGCACCGACGCTCGATGGATGATTCCGCACTTCGAGAAGATGCTGTATGACAACGGGCCGCTGCTGCGCCTGTGCGCGGCAGCCTGGCAGCTCACGCGCGATCCGCTGTGGCGCCAGGTGTGCGATGACACGGCCGCCTGGCTGATGCGCGAGATGCAAGGCAGCGAAGGCGGCTATTTCTCCAGCATCGATGCCGACTCCGAAGGCGAGGAGGGGCGCTTCTATATTTGGCAACGTGACGACGTAGCGCAGCAACTCGGCGCGGCCGAGTTCGCCGCGTTTGCCGCGCGCTACGGACTTGACGCGCCACCCAACTTCGAAGGCCGTGCATGGCACCTGCACGTGGCCCGGCCGCTGGCCGAGGTGGCCGCTCGGCTGGGGCGTGATGAAGCCGAGTGTGCGGCGCTGATCGCCGACGCCCGCGCACGATTGTTCGCGCTGCGCGAGGCGCGCGAGCGGCCTGGCTGCGACGACAAGGTGCTGACCAGCTGGAACGCATTGGCCATCGATGGCATGGCCTTCGCGGCACGGGTATTCGCCGAGCCACGCTGGGCCGCGTCAGCGCGTCGCGCCGCGGACTTTGTTCGCGCAGCGCTGTGGCGCAAGGGGCGCCTGTTGGCCACAAGCAAGGATGGCCGCTCGCACCTCAATGCTTATCTCGATGACCATGCCTTCATGCTCGGTGCGATGCTCGAACTCATGCAAAGTGACGTGCTGCGCATCGCCGATCTGCAATTTGCCTGTGCATTGGCCGATCTGTTGCTCGAGCAGTTCGAAGACCCGCATGATGGCGGCTTCTTCTTCACCAGCCATGACCATGAAGCGCTGATGCTGCGACCGAAGCCGGGTCACGACGGCGCCACAGCGTCGGGCAACGGCACAGCCGCTCTGCATTTGCAGCGCCTGGGCCACCTGATCGGCGAGCCGCGCTATGTGCGGGCCGCGCAACGCGCGATGGCGCTGTTTGCCGGCGAGGTTCGGCGCACGCCACACGGCTGCCCGACGCTCGTGACCGCGATGGCCGAAGCTCTCTCGCCGCCGACGCTGGTCATGCTCACCGGACCGTCGCCTACGCTCGCGCCATGGCGCGCGGCGCTGGCCGGCCGCTACCTGCCTGGCGTGTTGGTGCTGCGACTGCCTGCCGATACCCGCGGCCTGCCCGACGTGCTGGCCAAGCCGGCGAGTGTCCATCCCCAGGCCTGGGTCTGCCGCGAGTCGAAGTGCCTGCCGCCGATCACCGGTATCGATCTGCTGCTTGCCACCCTGTCACGTCATGACGCTGACTCCTGAGCGCCCACGGAAAAAGTCTTCGACGTTTCCGCCCCCCGAGGGGGTCAAGGAACTCGGGAGCGGCCCTCGACGCGCTCGACCGGCTGCGTAGCACCAACGAAACCTTGCGCGGCGCAAAGCCAGCCGACCTACCGATGGAGGAGCCAACCAAGTTCGATCTGATCCTGAACCTCAAGACCCTGCGCGCGATCGGCATCACGGTGCCGAAGAGTAGCCTGCTTCGCGCCACCGAGACGATCGAATGACCGGGCGCCCCTGGGAGTGGCCTGCCCAGCAGCGGCTGTTCACGAAGGACTGGTCCTGGCCGGGTGCTGCCCTACGCCACCCCGCCGGCGAGATGTTGCCCCGTCAGCGTCGTGAACACAGTATTGGGGTCCTCCTGCATGTGATAGCGAAAATGAAGTCTGGCAACACCGTCTGCGCCTTTGAGCAGCGAGAGGTTCGCAGCGTGGCCAGGGAGAAACCTCGGTTGAGACCATTGCTGCGCGACCACTGCTATCGGGTGGCGAGCGACTGCGGACCAAGTAGCTTTACCGCCGGCGATGGAGGCAAGGTAGCCGGAACGCATAATCTCATCGATGACTGAGTCGAGCGGCGCTTCGTCGGCGAACGACATCGTTCGCGCGTGCGGCGCATCCACATCGTCGCCGGCACATACGCTATCGCGAGTGAGATGAATCTTCATGGCGGCTCAAAGAGGTCGTGACACAGGCTCGTTGGGGCATCTTGACACGCGGCCTTCGTCAATTGAGAGGCATGCGCCAACGTCCGCAGTTGGCCGACTGGAGCTGGCTGCGGTCTTCGCACCTTCGCTTGGAGGACTTCCGGGGAAGACGTCACTCTACGACGCACTCCAGTGAGAACAGTGGCAACTCGGCTTGCCGGCTCAGCCACACACCGCCGCCSRCCTCCTGAAARTGCCGAGACAGCCCGKCYCGGTACACCTCGGCGCTGTGGCGAAAGATGTGCGGGTCGGTCAGGTCYTCATCCACGATGTCGCGCGCGTAGTCCTCGCGCGTCACGGCCTCCACATACAGGGCGCCCTGACTCAGTAGGCTCAGGTTGCGCAGAGCGCGCTTGACATCCGGCGGGCTGAGATAGGGCAGCACKCCCTGGCAGATGACGAAGTCAAAGGGCTTCYTGACTTGGTAGTCCACCACCGAGCCGCGCTCCCAMCCGTAGCGCCCGCAMAGGTATTCGCTGAACTCSACTCCGTGRTARCTGGCCAAGGGGAATTGCCGCGCCACGATGTCGCGCCAGAGMCCGATGCCGCAACCCACGTCCAGCACTCGCCTTACGGGCACGCGCAGATATCGCAGGTAGGCGCAGACAAASGCGCCYAAYCGCTCGACATGTTGAGGGTCCACAGAAGTGGCCCCGCTTGTCTGAACAGCATTCCCCGATTCTTAAGTGGATTGCGGGCGGTTTGCCAACGGTGCAGAGTTGTCCACGGCGGCGGTCGGCGCTCGCGACGAACCGACCGACGCGGTGGGCAACTCGGGGCGCACCAGGGATTTCATCTTACGCGGCCAGCTTCAGGTGCGGCAGGGCGGCGAAGTACGCCTCATCCGGCGTAGAGCGAGCCAAGCTCGAATGAGCGCGATGCGCGTTGTACCAGGCCAAGTACTCGGCGATGTCGGCGCGCGCGGCGCTGACGCTGTCGTAGGCCTTCAGGTACACCCGCTCGTACTTCACGCTTCGC
>NZ_JBFUCJ010000021.1:0-72424 GCF_056405295.1 Variovorax sp. P1_H2
CGGTGGCGCCGGCCCCGCGCCCGGCGGCCCCGCCGGCCGAAGCCGCGGCCGAGGCGCCGCAGATCGTGCGCGAGGTGCCGGTGCCGGCCAACGGCACGCTGGTGATCGACAAGCCGTTGCGCTCGGGCCAGCAGGTCTACGCCCGCGGCGGCGACGTGATCGTCACCGCGGTGGTGAGCTTCGGCGCCGAAGTCATTGCCGACGGCAATGTCCACGTCTACGCACCGCTGCGCGGCAAGGCGATCGCCGGTGCCCGCGGCGACACTGCGGCACGCATCTACACGACCTGCATGGAGGCGCAGCTGGTGGCCATCGCGGGCATCTACCGCACCTCGGAGGTGGCGCTGCCGGCGGAGATCGCCGGCAAGCCGGCCCGGATCTCGCTTGACGGCAAGAAGATCGTCATGGAGCCGATCCTCTGATCGATGGGCGCGCTCGGCAACCGAACAACTGAAACATACGAACGAAGAAGGAATGGCATGGCCAAAATTGTGGTGGTGACCTCGGGCAAGGGCGGCGTCGGCAAGACGACCACGAGCGCGAGCTTTGCATCGGGACTGGCATTGGCGGGCAAGAAGACGGCCGTGATCGATTTCGACGTCGGGCTGCGCAACCTCGACCTGATCATGGGCTGCGAGCGGCGCGTGGTGTACGACCTGATCAACGTGATCCAGGGCGAGGCCAACCTGCACCAGGCGCTGATCAAGGACAAGCAGTGCGACAACCTGTTCGTGCTGGCCGCCTCGCAGACCCGCGACAAGGACGCGCTGACCCAGGAAGGCGTCGAGAAGATCCTCAAGGACCTCGACGAACAAGGCTTCGACTACATCGTCTGCGACTCGCCCGCGGGCATCGAGACCGGTGCGCTGATGGCCATGCACTTCGCCGACGAGGCGCTGGTGGTGACCAACCCCGAGGTGTCCTCGGTGCGCGACTCGGACCGCATCCTGGGCATGCTGGGCTCCAAGACCAAGCGCGCCAAGGAAGGCGGCGAGCCGATCAAGGAACACCTGCTGATCACGCGCTACAACCCGAACCGCGTGGCCGGCGGCCAGATGCTGTCGCTGGAGGACATCCAGGACATTCTCCGGATCAAGCTGATCGGCGTGATCCCCGAGTCCGAGAGCGTGCTGCAGGCCTCCAACCAGGGCGTGCCGGCCATCCACGACACCGACACCGACGTCGCGCAGGCCTACAGCGACGTGGTGGCGCGCTTCCTCGGCGAAGACAAGCCGATGCGCTTCGTCGATGCCGAGAAGCAGGGCTTCTTCAAACGAATCTTCGGAAGGTAGCCATGTCCCTGTTTTCCTTTCTGCTCGGCGAGAAGAAGAAGACGGCGAGCGTCGCCAAGGAACGGCTGCAGATCATCCTGGCCCACGAGCGCAGCAGCCTGGGCGCCAAGCGGCCCGACTACCTGCCCGAACTGCAGCGCGAGCTGATCGCGGTGATCTCGAAATACGTGTCGATCAAGGCCGAGGACATCAAGGTGCACCTCGAGAAGCAGGACGACCTCGAGGTGCTCGAGGTCAAGATCGAGCTGCCGGACGCGCTGGCGGCACGCGGCTAGGCCTTCGGCGGTCCTGCTGAGCGTGGCGGGGCGCCGGTGCTGGTATCCGGCTCGACTGCACCTTTGACCTGGGGATTCCAGGCGAGCACCCGCGGGGCGCCTGGCAGACGGTCGTTGGACATCCAGGCGGCGATCGGGCGCAGGGTGACCGGGTATCGCGCGGGGCGCACCAGTGCATCGGGCCCGAAGCGGTCTTTGCGTCTTCTCCAAAGCGGCCTCTCATCCGCCTTCGCCAGCATGCAGGGTCAGGGGAAGATTTCCGACGCCAGCATCCATGCAGGTATATCGCGCTGGCCGTGGAGGACGCGCCAGACGTCGATGCAGTCGGACTGTTCGAAGTAGAAGACCAAGTGCGGGAAGCGAGTCAATGGCCAACAGCGCAGCCCTGGCAAGTTGAGCTCATGTGCGTAGCGCGTGGAGCCCGTGCCGGGGTGCCGGGCGATGTGGATGTAGGCACCTTCGAGCTCGTCGATGAAGGAGAGGGCGGCACGTTCCGCGCCCTCCCCCAGGTAGTAGGCGATGGCGTCGTCAATGTCTCGGTTTGCCTGTTCTCGCGGGACGACCGTTTTTGCCTTCACCTGTTGCCGCCGGCCCTGTCTGCCTTCTTGCCCGAGCCGCGCACCCTCTCACGCAGGCCATCGAAGTAGGCCTTGTCCGCGCTGGCGGCGGGCGCCGAGAGGCCTCCTTGGAGAAGCAGACCGCGCAGGTGGAGCCTCTGTTGGTCCTTCCGGATGAGCTCGCGCACATATTCACTGCTCGTGCCGTAGCCGCGTTCGACCACTTGCTCATCGACGAACGACTTCATGGCCTCCGGCAGGGACACGTTCATGGTGCTCATGCCGCAAGCTTATGTTGTTTGGCAAAATTTGGCAAGGCAACAGCCGCGCACAGATGTCATTCGCCTGAACCGCGAAATTCGCCGCAGCTCGTAGTGTCCGGTCTTGGCCTGATTGAAGCCGTTCGCTGGCGAACCGTGGATGTCGCAGATGGGCCCGAACGCGACATTCGAGTGTCGAGTTTGGCACCGGCAAAGCAGACGTTCAGTGCCAGCGCATTACCCCAGGCAAGAACTGCAACCAACTGGCACCGAACGGCGTTCTCTTGTCAGGCGCGCCCCCCGGCAAGTTCAGGGATTCATTTCATACACGCCAGCGAGACTGCGTGCCTGTCGCCAGACCATTTCAAACCGCGCAAGATCGGCGCTGGGACGGTGGATGCATCGTTTTGCTCCGAACTGTTGATCGGCCGCCGCCGAAGGCTTGCTGTAGAGAGTCAAGGCATGGCCAGAGAAGTCACGGACTAGCACGTCGAAGATCTGGTCCACCAGGGCCAGCTCGGTGCCTGCGATCGTAGCCTGCTGCAGGATCAATTCGGCATAGGGGACCAGCGTGAACATTTCCCCGATCGCGAGCATGAAGTCCAGATCCTTCTGTTGCGCGCCAGTAGGCACCGCGCTGCCGAGCATGGCGTGCAGCGCATCGATCTGTTCGGTGAACACGGCGACGTTCGGCACGTGAGCGAAACTGGCGAAGACCGGCCGCCAGTCATGAAAACGCACCTTTTGCAAGCCCTTGGTCGGCCCCTGCCGAAACAGGAACTCATCGTCCGCGGCATCCCTGCGCGTCGGCACCTGGCAGAGCGCCGGGCTGGCATTGCCCGAATTGAGCAGGTACTCGGGCATGAACTTGAGCGCCAGCGCCAGGTTGACGTGCACGGTGCCCTCGATCTTGGGGAAGCCCTGCAGGCCGAACTGGGCCATCTGGAAGAACATGTCCTTCTCGAATCCCTTCGCGGAGATCACGTCCCACAGGTCGGCGTACGCTTTGGCGCCTTGCCGAGTGACCGTGATCTTCTCGATGGTGTTGAAAAGGAGATAGCGCCGATCTTCGAGCGATGCCGAATGCATGTAGTCGATCGCGCGCTCGCCGAACAGCTTCATGCCCGCCAGGCGCGCATAAGCATCCGTGAACAATGCCTGCACATGCGCAAAGTCGGTGACCTTGGCGTTGAAGAGCACGCGCCGCTCGGCGTGCGTTATCGCCTCGTAAAAGCAATGCTCGACCAGGCCGACTGCACCGAAGCCCAGGTTGAACTTGCCGACGTTGACGGTGTTCATGCCCGCATCGAAGGCCTCCTGCCCTGTGTGCAGGATGTCGGCCGGCGTGACGGGGTAGTCCTCAAGGTCGAACGCGGCGACATACATCTGACAGGCCACGACGTTGCCGCGCAGCTTGTAGGCGGGATGCTGGCTGTCAACGGTAAAGAACACGTAGGCGTCCGGGCCCTCGATGCCAGAGATGCGGCCGAAAACGGACACCATGCCAGCGACGTTGCCGTTGCCGATGTAGTACTTGCCGCCGTTGGCCTTGTAGCCGCCCTGCCCGTCGGGGGTCAGCACCATGTCGGTCGTGTAGATGTCCGCGCCGTGCTCCCGTTCGGAGAGACCGAACGCGAAGACTGCGCCGGCATTGAGCAAGTCCGCTGCGCGCTGCTTTGCCTCGGCGTTGGCGCTTTGCCAAATCGGTCCCAGGCCGAGAATGGTGACCTGCCAAACGTACCAGTACCCCCCGCCGTAGAAGCCGAGGATGTGGCTCATCATCGCGATGCGACTCGTGTCCCAGCGCTTGTTTGGGTTTCCGCCAGCCTCAGCGGCCGGCGTGAGCAGCGTGGCGAACACCCGCTCCCGTTTCAGGAACTCGATGAAGTCTGCATACCAGATCCGTTCGCGGTCCTGCTCGAGAAGAACACGCTTGCCGCGCTGTTCGAAGAAGGCGATCGTCGCCTGGAAGACGCGCCGCGATTCGGCGTCGAAGGCGGAAAAGTCGGCGGCGTGCGGATTGAACAGGAGAGTTGCGTTCATGGGATAGGTTTCCGTTGTGAGCGCCGGTGCATCGGCGCGGGCCATCAATGGTTTGTTGGGGACTCTGAGCGTTGCGCCAACCGGCCAAAAAGCCAGCTCGCTCATGCTCGTCCAGTTGGGGAAGAACTAGCTCGCCAAGGGCGACTTCACCAGGTTCTGGGGGCGTAATCTGCCCCGCTGTTTTTCAGTCGGCGCCCCACAGCAATGCGTTGGTTTGTCCTGCCAATCACCCGCCGCTGCCACATGCGCTCAAAGCCAAGTGCCGAAGACTCAGAGACGTTCCAGGCGCTGTGCAAAAGTCGCTTGCCAGCAGCTACGGCATCCGGAGACTGCTTCTCGATCTCTGCACATAGTTGCCGGGCCGTGCTGAGCGGATCGTCCGCAAGATGCGTCACCAAACCAAGTTGCTTGGCTTGTTCTGCATTGCACACTCGCCCGGTCAGGGTGAGTTCCACTGCCTGGTCTTTGCCAATCAACTCCCTGAGCAGCACCGTTCCACCCATATCAGGAACCAGCCCCCAGTTCGATTCCATGATCGAGAGCTGGCTTGCGGGCGATGCAATGCGGATGTCAGCGCCGAGGGCGATCTGCAGGCCTGCGCCGAAGCAGTTGCCCTGGATGACTGCCAGCACGGGAACGCTCAGGGAGCGCCAGACCAGGGAAACCTTCTGATAACGGTTCATCGTGGGCTTCCAAAGCGGGAGGAAGGCCAAGATCTTGCGAATGGCGCTCCCCGTCATGACCTCCTTGAGATCCATCCCGGAGCAGAACGAGGGCCCGTTGCCTTTGAGGATCACCGCACGGACTTCGACATTCTTCTTGATCCGATCGGCGCAATCGATCAGCTCGTGGAGCATCGGGATCGTGATGGAGTTGTGCTTGTCGGGACGATTCAGGCTGACCGTGGCGATGCCGCCATTGAACTCCAGCGTGATGAATCGCCATGAGGGCATCTGGCGACTTCCTGTCGAACTGCCGCTCATTGCGAAACCAGCCTTTCCTCGACGTCGCGCAGGCGCTCCTTGCCGAAGTACATCTCATCGCCGATGAAGAATGTCGGCACAACGAAGGCGCCGCGGTCGTGGGCGACCTGGGAGCTCTCCACCAGCCGGGCCTTGACTTCGGCTTCCTGCGCGGTCTTCATGAGCAGTTCAGCGTCCAGGCCGCCTTCGATCAGGACCGTACCGAACGTGACCGGGTCGTCCATCTTCAGCCCGCGCTCCCACATGGCCACAAAGACCGTCTTGACATAGCGTTCGAAACAGCCGAGTTGCTGCGCCGCCACCGCTGCGCGCATGAGCGGCAGCGTAATCACCGGGAAGTGGGGATTGAACTTGAAAGCCTCGAGCCGGTGCCGCGTGACGAAGCGCTGCATCTCGAGCCGCTCGTAGGCCATCTTGTTCGGCACATCCGCGAAGGCCACGAACGGCGGCCGGTTGTTCGACAGCTTGAACAGTCCGCCGAGGAAGATTGGCCGATAGGCGATGCGTGCGCCGGTCCGGGTCTCGATGCCCGCAATCGCCTTGTGGCACATATAGCTGTTCGGACTGACGAAGTCGAACAGGAATTCGACGTTGAGGTCGTGGGAGGTTTTCATTGCATTGCCCGATTGGGTCGGATTGGCATCGGCGAGGGGTCGACACTTGCTCGCTGCGATTCAGCGATCGGCAAGCGATCACTTCTTGCGGCTGTGGAGCACCCAGGCACCGATGCCCAGCAACGGATCGAGAATCGCAACGGCGCCCACCGTATGCGGAAACACGCCCGACAGTGCGAGGGGCACGAGCACGACAGGGATCAGCACCACCCGGTCGAGCACGGAAGCCGGGCCGAATTGCCTTGCTCCGGAACGACCGCCAAAGACGTAGAGCCAGCCAATGACGACCAGGCACACGCCGATCACCCGGAAGAGCGCACCTTCGTCTCCGACGAATGGCCTGTCCATGAAGATCGTCTGCACCGCGCCGGGCCAGACAATGAACAGGGCGCCGATCGCAAGATACAGGTAGCCATTGATCACCGCGTAGTTCGACTCGGTGGACAAGTGGGCCGGCTTCTCGAGAAGATCACTGATAAGGGACATGTCTTTTTCCTCTTGGGTGGCTGTGCTGCTGCGGGATCGGACCTGAGCTCGGAAAGGAGCCCCGCTGGTTGACGGTGAGCAGTGCCCAGGTACCAGCGATGTCCAGTCCCTCGGTCTCACGACGTGAACTTCGAGAAGTCAGGCGCCCGCTTCTGGCCAAATGCGGTGAAGGCCTCGCGCGCCTCCGGGCTACGCAGGCGCTCGGCAAATTGCGCGCTCTCCAAGTTCATCTGTGCCGCAACCGTTGCCGCCTGCTTCATCAGCTGCTTCGTCATCTTCAGCGACCCGGCAGGCTGCTTCGCGAGCAGCGCCGCGACCTGGTCGGCCTCGCCATGCAGGTCCGTTACCGGGACCACGCGGTTGGCGATGCCCCAAGCCAGCGCTTGCGCGGCCGAGATCGGCTTGCCCAGGGCGAACATCTCGAATGCGCGTGCGTAGCCAATGCGCGCCGGCATGAGCAGGCTCGAGGCGGCCTCGGGCACGAGAGCCAGATTGACAAACGGTGTGGACAGCAGAGCGTCCTCCGCGAGCACGACGAAGTCGCAGTGCAGCAGCAACGTGGTGCCCACGCCCACGGCGCGACCATTGACCGCCGCCACCACGGGCTTGGTGCAGCCTGCCAGAGCACGCAGGAATCGGAGGACCTGGCTTTCCCCGGCGCCGGCTGCGCCCGTGGCAACCGCCGCGAATTCGGCCAGATCGTTGCCGGCGGTGAACATGGCGCCTTCGCCACGGATCACGATGACGCGGACAGCGGGATCCGATTCGGCGCCGATGAGGGAGTCGGCCAGGGTGCCATACATCGCGCTGGTGAGTGCGTTCATCTTGTCTGGCCGCGCCAGCGTGAGAGTGAGGACGCCTTGGGTGGAAGTGACGGTGACGTGATCGGTCATGAGGTTCTCCTGTAGGTTGGCCCCGACGACGCGGGGAACGACTTGTGCCAAAATTGGTTCGTGCACGAATTATAATATTTCGTGCGCGAAATACAACCATGCCGAGTGGCAACAGAAGGTGAATTCGGATGAAGGATCAGAAGAGAACGAGACTGGTCTTCTTGCTCAATCTTGCGCAACGGGCGGTAGAACGCTGGATCGACGGCAAGGAGAATGGGTCTTCAGCACTGTCGGCGGCACAGGCGGGCACGATGTTCTTTTTGTCGCACAGCGATGGCGCGCTCATCGGCGACGTCGCCCAGGCCCTGGACATCGGCGCACCGGCGATGTCCGGCCTCGCCAACCGGCTCGAGCAGGCCGGCTACTTGCTGCGCCAGCGTGACTCGAACGACGGGCGGGCGATTCGCCTTTACCAAACTGAGGAAGGCCGTGCTGCCGGGCTACGCGCCAAGGCCTCGCTCGGCGTGTTGAATGCCAAGTTGAGCGAAGGCTTCAGCGAGGATGAGATGGCCGTCGTCGGAAGATGGCTGGAATCGCTGCCGCAAAGACTCTCCGCGGAGGAGTAGCCGAGCCCGGGCCGCGAGTTCAGCGTCCTGGCCGGATGAGGCATGCGCGTAAGGCAACGGGCCCAGGGCTGACTTTGCACTGGAGCGGCGGCCGCTCGTCACGGCGGGGATCAAGCGACTCTACAACGGCTATTCGAGGCGGGCGTCTTGGACTATGCTGCCGCGCATGGCGACGACAGAGCAGAAAGACCTCGACTGGATCGGGCAGGCCCCGGTCTCGTTCTCGGGCTCAGCGACGACGACGGCTTCTCCAGAGGCTGTGTTCGCTATTCTGGCGGACCACGAACGCTGGCCGGAGTGGTTCCCCGTCATCAAAAGTACGGAGGTGCTTGGCACGCTCCGCGAAGGCGTCGGCACGCGGCGCGTGACGACCATCCCCGGCGGCAAGGTCGAGGAGCGCATCATTGCCTGGGACCCAGGCCAGCGGTGGGCGTTCACCGCCACAGCCGTTAGCCCGGGAATCATGCATGCCCTTCTCGAGGACTGCCGCATAGAACCCACCGACAGCGGCAGCCGTGTCACTTACACCATGTACCTCGATCCGGTAGCGCCGTTACGGCCGATCATGAAATTGATGAGGGGGCCGATGCGCAAGCAGCTCGACGGGGGCATGCGGGCCCTCGCCGCCCGGGCCGAGGGGCGCTGAACGTCCTCGGCGCGAGAGGGAGCAAACTGGTTTCGAGCGCCACCCCATCCGCGGTCCATCATCGCCCGGTGAAGCATCGCGCCCGCCCTTGCGGCAGTGAATTTCTGCTGCCGGAGAACGGACTGTCGTCAATACCTGCTTCTGGCCGATCACGGTGGTACGCGAGCGCAGGTCCAAGGTCCGCTCCCGCTTGCGGATTCAACCGGTCGATGCAACACACTGAAAACTGCCGTAGGCAGAAGGAGTGTTGCAGATGAAGTATCGAACGCGGACCTACTACACGGACAGCCAGAAGGCGCTCATGTGGGAGCGCTGGAAGCAAGGTCAGACCCTCCACCAGATCGCTGGGATGTTCGATCGACACCATGGGTCGATACGCCAGATCCTGGCCGAGACGGGCGGCATACGGCCACCGGAGCGCCGCCGTTCCAGCCTTGCGCTGACCTTGGCCGAGCGAGAGGAGATCTCGCGTGCTGTGGTGGCTGGCTTTTCGATCCGCGCGATCGCCACGATTCTCGGACGTGCGCCCTCGACGGTCAGCCGCGAGATCAAGCGCAATGGTGGACAGGAACGCTATCGGGCGAGCCAGGCCGATCAGGCAGCCTGGGATCGTGCCCATCGCCCCAAGCGCTGCAAGCTGGCTGAGAACCGAGCGTTGGCACACATCGTCGCGGGCCGGCTCCAACTGCAGTGGTCGCCGGAGCAGATTGCGGGGTGGCTCAAGCATACTTACCCGAGCGACGAGACCTGCCACGTGTCACACGAGACCATCTACCGCAGCCTGTTCATTCAAGCCCGTGGGGCCTTGAAGAAGGAGCTGCTGCAGCATCTGAGGCGCACGCGAGGCATGCGTCGCTCGCGTCATTACACGCAGAAGACGGACACCCACGGAAGAATCGTCGACGCCGTGTCGATCAGCGAGCGCCCGGCCACGGCTGAGGATCGAGCAGTGCCTGGACACTGGGAAGGCGACCTGTTGTTCGGAAGCTCCAACAGCCAGATCGCAACCCTGGTCGAGCGGCAAACGCGCTACGTGATGCTGGTGAAGCTCAATGGCAAGGACACGGAAACGGTCGTCAACGCGTTGGTCAAGAATGCTCGCAAGCTGCCGCAGGAACTCTACAAGTCGCTGACCTGGGATCGAGGATCGGRGATGGCCGGCCACAAGCAGTTCACCCTGGCGACCGACATCAAGGTGTACTTCTGCGATCCTCAAAACCCTTGGCAACGCGGAAGCAACGAGAACACGAACGGGCTGCTCAGACAGTACCTTCCCAAGGGGATCGATGTCTCGACCTACTCGCAGGCCAAGCTGAATGCTATAGCGCGGAGGTTGAACGAGAGACCGCGCAAGACTCTCAACTTCCAAACACCTGCTGCAATGTTCAACCAAACCGTTGCATCGACCGGTTGAATCCGCACTGCACACCTGCTGTACATCGGTCCTTGGCGAAGGGCAGGGCCCACTACGGCTGTTGGCGACCCTTTTCTGACTGGCCGCTTCCGCTGCAACGTGCCTGTTTGATGGGCAACGTGTCAGGAAACACTGCCGAAGGCGGTTGTCCACAGCTATGTCCACGGCGCCCGTGCACAAATCTTCGCGCTGGCGAGGAACTTGCAGAAAAAGAAAAAGCTCGCGTGTGGCGAGCTTCGTTGAAAGCGGTCGTGGGCACTTACGCGACCCACGTTGCGGCAAATTCACATGCAGGAGTCACCCATAGTTTTTCTCGTCGTGGTGGCTCTTGTCCGACGTGCCGCCGTGAGATTCGGCGTTGCCTGCGCAGGCACCTCAATCGGTAAGCCGTATTGAGGAGGGATGGATTCCCTCAGAGCAGCGCCGTGCTACTCTCGACGCTTGCCACAGCGAAAGAAGTTTGTTAAGGACCGAAGCGGCCCACTGACGGCATCTGAGGCTGTCGTTAGAACCTCAGCCACCCGCGCGATCGCCTCCATCTGAAGTACCCCGTGACGCGAGTTGCGTCTGCGCGGTTTGGATTCAAAATCTCCGAAGTGCTCTTGCACATGAGCCAGCTTGAATGAAAGCCAATTCGATCACTCTGCATCGACTGTGGATGCTGCTCGCCCAAGCCGTGACCGTGGGTGCCGGCCTGCTGATCGCCTGGCATGCGTTCGGCCCTGGCGCGTCGTCGCCCGCCCGCAACGACGTCGTCACAATTCATGAGGCAGGCGGCAGTTCATCGCTGGCGAACGCGATACTTGGGCGACGCGACGCGGGCTTTCGCTCGGCAGCGCGCAAGGCCTCGGCCTCGGTGGTCAACATCTATACGCGCAGCGCGTCAAGCCGCCGCAGCCGGCGCGGGCAGGATTCGCTGAGCCTGGGCTCCGGCGTGATCGTCGCGGCACAGGGCTATATCCTGACCAACAACCACGTGGTCGACGGTGCGACTGAAATCGCCGTCATGCTGCCGAACGGCAAGGTGGCTGACGCGCAGCTGCTCGGCCGCGACCCCGACACCGATCTCGCGGTGCTGAAGGTCGATGCGACGGACCTCCCGCCGATCACGTTCGCGGAGCCGGGTTCGGTGCAGGTGGGTGACATCGTGCTTGCCGTGGGTGACCCGTTCGGGGTCGGACAGACCGTGACTCAGGGCATCGTCAGCGCAACCGGCCGGAATCGGCTTGGCATCAACACGTTCGAGAACTTCATCCAGACCGACGCAGCAATCAACCCCGGAAACTCGGGCGGCGCATTGGTGGACATCGACGGTAACCTGGTCGGAATCAATGCGGCCATTTACTCGGAAAGCGGAGGATCCCAGGGCATCGGCTTCGCGATCCCGGTGAGCCTGGCGCGCGAGGTGATGGACCAGATCATTGCGCATGGGCGCGTCGAGCGAGGCTGGATCGGCGTGGTCGCGCGCGATGCCAAACGCAGCGCCCCCGATGCATCCGGCGCGGTGGTAGAGAAGGTCCAGCGCGGTGGGCCGGGCGAGAAAGCCGGGTTGCGCGTGGGTGATACCGTCACTTCGATGAATGGCAAAAGCATCGCCGATGCCACGGCCCTCATCAATGAGACGGCGATGCTGGCACCCGGCAGCCGTGTCGAATTCAACTTGACTCGCCGCGGCGTGGCCATGGCCGTGGCAGTTGAACTGGGCCGGCGTCCAATGCCGGCAGACAGGCGCCGGTGATCGTCCGCACGCTGAAAGGCAATCCAAGAGGCTTATGTCACGAAGAAGTGCTGGTTGCCCGGGGTGAAAGGTGAACCGACAGCCCGACGGGAGACATCGTGAGCGACATGTATTCCGCGGGCCCGCCCTCGGGCGTCCTCATCTCCGCGATGTCGAAGTTCGCCAGCAATGTCGCCATCACCATCTTGATCTCCGCCAGTGCGAGATAGCGACCGGGGCACACGCGCGGGCCAGCACCGAAGGGCATCACTACGCGCTTGGAACCCATCATCCGCTCGCCCTCTGCGTGAGCGCCATCGATCCAGCGCGTCGGGCGAAACGCCTTCGGCTCATCGAAACGATTTGCATCCATGCCGGCCGGGCGCATCACGCAGGTCACAAACACTCCTCTGGGGACCGCGACGTCGCCGATCACAACGTCATGCGCGGCTTGGACGATGTTGATTGGGGCGACCGGCTTGAGGCGCATTGCTTCGTTGGCGCAGGCCTCGACGAAGTCGAGCTGTGAGAGTTGATCGGTCGAGCGTGGGATCTGGCCCGCGCCGACGATCGCATCGACCTCGTTCCGCGCACGCTTCCACTCGTCGGGGTGGTCGTGCAGGAGCCAGATGAGCCAACCAAGCGTGTTGGCGGTCGTGTCCTCGCCGGCGAGCAGCATGGTCAGCACATTGCCGGACAGATCCTCGTCACTGAGCCCCGCACTCTCGCTGTCGCAGGCAGCAATGAGCGCCTGCAGCAGGTTTTCGGGGCGCTGCATCAGTTCAGGCCGGCGCTCGATGTGCTGACGCTCCTCTCGGATGAACCCCTGCACCGCGCCCTGCAATGCTTCCACGTGCTGCCGAAGCCCAGGCTTGGGTAGCCAGTGCTCGAAGTCGATCGGCGCGAGGACGCGACGCGCCAAAGTTGGGAAGATCACGTTGAGGTGTTGCTGGATCACATCATGATCGCCCCGCTCCAGTGTGTTGAGGTTCCGGCCGAACGCAAGGCAGGTGGTCACGTCCACTGTGTAGCGCATCAAGTCGGTCATGAGATCGATTTCACGATCGCTGCGCGCGTCGCTGAACCAACGTGCGCGAAGCCGGGCCGTGACCACTTCGATGGAAGGCAGAAAAGTCTTCAGGTGTGCCGGATCCAGCCCTGCCAGCACAATCTGACGCTGCCGGCGCCACGCTTCCCCGTTGGCGGAGAACACGCCGTGAAAGCCAAGATCCTTGCAGACCTGCACCAGTCGCGGCCCTTTGATGAATCCCTCCGGGCGCTGCTTGAGCACGGAGGCGTTGAGCGCTGGGTCGCTCACGCAAAGGAAGTTGCGCTCGGCGATCGAGAAGCGGAACAAGCCCCCGTACTTCTCCGTCCATCCCTCGAGAATCTGATGGAAGGCTTCCGGCTTGATCTGGAGCGCGTTGCCGAGCAGAGGCACTCCTTTGGGACCTGGCAGGTCGAAAAAGCGACGCAGGCGCGCGGCGGGCGGTTCGGCCTTGGTTGGGGAGGCGTGGTCAGTTGGATCGGCGCTCATGAGAACCCCCTCTGCTTGCGCKATGCTAAGCCTGCTCCGCGCGCTGGCCAACTGCATCGGAGTTGTGACAGCCGTCGGCGCGAGGATATGGAGACGGTTCCGGGGCGGATGAGCGGCCTATTGAGACATCACACCTAGCCGCATACTGCCAACGTCCTATGGCCACTTCCCCAATCGCGTCGCGTTGGCTGTTCCTGCCGCTCTTACTTGCAGCAGTATCGTTCGTGATGGCCGCAGTCGAGATCTTGGATTCCGTGGTTTCATTCGCCCGCGCCGATCGCCCAACACTCAATATTGCGCTACCAAGCCTCATGCTGCTCCTAAGCGCCTTAACCCTCCGCCTAGGAATGCCGTCTATCCGGCCTCTTGGGAGGCTGGGCGTGTTGCCCAAGTGGATGTGCTGGCTAGCCTTGCTCTTTGGCGCAGCCATTACCCTTCTAGCCGGAGCCGAGCTCGCGTATGCGCTCACAGAGGAAGGTCTTGTCATGCTCTTGGACCTTCCGATCGTCATAGCGTTCTTGCTGGGCTTGTCGTGCACCTTGTTGGCGTATCTCAGCCTTCGTAGTCAACCGCAGGGGCCCTCGCAAAATGGCACCTAACCCCTGCGTCAAGGGGACGTCTTACGCGAGGGCGCAAGCTGCTGCCTTACGTCGAACGTTGAGCGGCAGCCTCCGGGTCCACCAAACGACCAAAGCCGGTTCCGCTTGGAGGACCTACTCGACATCTGGCGCTGACAACGGAGCAGGGCGCTGTGAATGTCCGCAGAGCGCCAGCGTGCGGTCGCCCGTGCTTGCCTACCAGGAGGACCGCTTACGCTGCTCAGCAGAAGTCCGAGGCAATGAATCGATCGGCTAGCGATGCCATCGCCTCTCGAGGCCCCACGCTCTCGCCGTAGTTCACCTGGACCTCCCGCGCTCGAATTCATGCAACAACGCCAACATGATCCGACGTTGCTCTGTCGTCAACGAGTGAAATCTTTCAGCGAAAGCCTTCCCGCTGATCTCCCCATCCAGCGTCTTGGGACTTTTTCGTTCGCCTTGCGGATCTGGCCCATGCTGGAGCCAATGCGGCGACACATCGAGCAGCTTCGCGATCAATGCGATGCGATCCGCTCGCGGGACTGACTTGCCCGATGCCCAGTTGTGCGTGGTCTGTACGCTGATCCCTGACGGGAAAACCGGCGTCAGCGCCTCGGCGAGAGCCGTCGCCCCGAATTCCTTGTACCCGCGCTTGGCCATTGCGACACGCAAGCGCTCGGAAAAGGACTCTGCTTCTTTGACTCGGGATCCCACCGAACGATTGTCATAAGCACTTGATTTTTATCATTCCCAAATGATTAGTAAGTTTCCCATCAATCTGGTAAAGTGAGTTTGAATGCGTTGACGCTCAAGCGAACACCCGCTTGTCGACGGAACGTCGAAGCGACCTGCCAATAGTGCTAGAGGGAGGAGATCAAATGCCTTGCAACGACAAGGCTCGGACGAGGACGCCCGAGCCATGAAGACCCAACAAGTCGCCTCCCCCTTCCCGACCGCGCGCCCCCTCAAACTTCCGCCGTCGCTCTACCTGCCGACGCCCAAGGCCAAGCCCACCCGCAGCGAAGCCGCCGCGCTCGTCGGAGCCCAGATCAATCGCCTGCGCCAGGCCGCAGGCATCTCGCCCCGGGAGCTCACACAGCGCTCCGGCGTCTCGCGCTCCATGGTCTCGCGCATCGAGAACGGCCAGGTGTCGCCCTCCCTCGAGACATTGCATCGGCTGGCCGACGCCCTGGGCATTCCGCTCTCGCGTCTCTTCGCCGAGCAGCGCTGCCGCACCGATTTCAGCCATGTGCCTTCGGGCAAGGGCCTTCGGGTGGAACGCCTGGGCGCCGTCGCGGACTACCGCTACGAGCTGCTCGGCCATGTGCTCTCGGGCAACCTGTTCGTCGAGCCCTACCTGGTCATGTTGGAAGCCGACGCCCAACCCCATGTGACCTTTCAGCATCCGGGCTTGAAGTTTCTCTATCTTCTGTCGGGCGACGTCACCTACCGCTATGGGTCCAGGCGCGTGAAGCTGCGTGTCGGTGATTCGCTGCTCTTCGATGCCACCGCCATGCATGGCATCGAGGACATCGGCACGCTGCCGGTGTCGTATCTCTCTGTCGTCTGCACCTTGCGCAGCTAGGCCTTCATCCGCGACCTGTCGCGATGCTTGTCGCAGGTCAATGACTCCCTCGCGCGGGAGGGCTAGCCTTGTGTCTTTCAATGAGGAGATCACATGGCAGCCTCGGATCGGTCCGGCGCACTTTCGCTCGATTTGCCCTTCATGGACCAGGCGCACGAGCAATTCACGGCCCTGCTGAAGCGCGTCGACGAGGCCGGCGACGCCGAGCTGCCGGCCGCCTGGCGCCAGGTGGTCGCGCTTGCGGCCGCGAGCTTCGCGTGCGAGGACCAGTGGATGCAGAGCACCGGCTTCTCCTCGCGCAAGGACCACACGCTCCAGCACCGGGTGGTGCTCGAGGTGATGCGCGAAGGCATCGTGCAGGCCGACGAAGGCCAGCGGCTCCAGGTCCGGCAAATGGCCTGGCAGTTCAGGGACTGGTACCACAAGCACGTGCAGACGATGGACGCGGCGCTGGCGCTGCACCTGCGCGGCGTGCGATTCGATCCAGCGAACGGACCGGCGCAGCCGGCGCGCAGCGGCGTAGCAGCGGCCTTTTGAAAGCACCCGAAGGCGATTGCCTCGCGCGAGCCGGTCCGCAGGGCGTCAGCGGCGCACTGCCGCGTCGCCGCGCAGTGCCGCCTCCGGCAGCCGCAGCCCTCCCCGCCCGGTCAGCCGCGACGTGATCGCCATCTTCAGCGGCGGCAGGTGCTGCGCCCCCCGCAGGATCAACTTCCGCGCCAGCCGCTGCGGCGCGCCGTTGCTCGCGTAGAGCTTCGCCACGGCATTGGTCCCGTGGTACATCACGGCGGCGTCGCGGCGGTGCCTGCGGTCGTAGCCGGCCAGCACGCCCGCGTCGCCGATGTCCAAGCCCGCGGCACGCGCATCGCACAGCGCATGGGTCAGCGTCGCGACACTCTGCAATCCGAGGTTGTAGCCATGCGCCGTGACCGGATGCATGCCAACCGCCGCATCGCCGATCAGCGCACTGCGCTGGGCCGTGAAGCGGCGCGCGAAGGCGCTCACGAGCGGGTAGGGAAAGCGCTCACCCAGCAGGCTCATGCGGCCCAGCCGCCCCGCGAACTGCGACTCCACGAGCGCTGCGTACTCACGGGCAGGCAGGGCCATGAGCCGCGCGGCGTCCGAGGTGTCGGTGGTCAGCACCGCGGAGCAGACATCGCCCGCCAGCGGGAGAATGGCGAGCGTGCGCTCGTAGCCGAAGCATTCGTAGGCCACGTCGCGATGCGGCAGCGCATGCCGCAGGCGACAGACGATCATGGTGCGGCCGAAGTCGTGCATGTCGGCGGCGATGCCGAGTTGGCGGCGCGCCCACGAGAAACGGCTGTCGGCGGCGATGAAAAGGCGCCCGCCCAGGCGCTTGCGCAGCGGCTCCGCTGCGCTTTCGATTTCGAGCTCCACGCGTTTCGCCGAAGTGACGATGCGCAGCAGCCGCGACCGGTCCCGCAGGCGCAGCCCGGGCCGCTGCGCCGCGGCCTCGAAACTGACGCGGCGCAGCGCGTGGTTGGGCACGATCCAGCCGAGCGCAGCGGGGGCGCTGAAATGCAGGCCGGCGTCGTGCCGGTCGCCATCGATCACCCGGGCCTCGCGGATGCGCCCGATCTCCTCGGGCCGCAGACGCTGCCACAGGCCGAGCACGCGCAGGGTCTCGACGCTCGCATGGGTCAACGCGATCTCACGGCCGTCCTCCTGGGGCGCGGCCAGCGCAGCGCGCGGCTCGAGGTCGAGCACGGTGGCGTCGAAGCCGGCGTCCACCAGCGCGATGGCCATTGCCAGACCCGTCGGACCGGCGCCGACGACGAGGATTTCATGTTCCTGCGGCATGCGTCTCTTCCTTCAACAATGCGGCAACGCGGCGGTCCTTCTCCGCCCATTGGCATTCGATCCAGTCGCGCAGGCGCTGCCGCTGCGCCTTGTCGCTCAGGGCATCGGGCTCGACGAAAGGCGGCGGAATCGCGCGCTGGCGAACCTCGACGGTCACGGCCGCCAGCCGGCCGCTCAGCAGTGCCCAGAAGCTGGGTGCCCCCTGCGCATAGACGATGGTGACGTCGAGCATCGACTCGAACTGCTCGCCCATGGTCTCCAGCGCCACGCCGAGACCGCCGATCCTGGGCTCGAGCAGATGCTGGTAGCGGCTGTTCTGGCCGGCCTTCTTGGCCGCCGTGAATCGCGTGCCTTCGACGAAGTTGATGACCGCCGTGGGAAGGCGCTTGAATTTCTCGCAGGCCTTGCGGGTGGCCGCAAGGTCGCCGCGCCGGGCGCCACGGCCGCGTCCGCGCTTCATGAACGGGAAGTCGAGCGCCCACCAGGCCAGGCCGATCACCGGCACCCAGATGAGTTCGCGCTTCAGGAAAAACTTGAGGAACGGGATGCGGCCGTGAAACACCCGCTGCAGCACCAGAATGTCGACCCAGCTCTGGTGGTTGCTCGACACCAGGTACCAGCCGCGCGGGCTCAATCCATCGAGGCCGCGGACCTGCCAGGGACTTCGGCAGGCGGCTGCGATCCAGGCGTTGTTGACCGCGACCCAGCCGGCCGCCACCCCGTTCAGCAGCCGGTCGCAGCCGGCCCGCACGCGCTCGGCCGGCACCAGCAGCTTGACCAGCGCCGGCACCACCATGAGCGAGAAACCCACCAGCGTGTTCAGGCCGAGCAGCAGGCCGTTGACGGCGCCGCGCAGCGCGGGCGCCAGGCTCATCCGCAGCTTCCGAGATGCCCGCACTGGGTGCAGAAGTCGCAGCCGTCCTTGCGGATCATCGCGTGAGCGCCGCACTCGGGGCACTTGCTGCCGGTTGCCGATGGCATCGCATCGGTGACGAGCGATGGCGTGGCGCCGTCCTGCGCGGAGCCCTCTGCCCGACTGCGCCGGACGATCAGTTGCTGCACCGCATAGGCGATCGCGGCCACCTCGGAGTCGTGCCAAAGGGGCACGAGGGTGCCGTCGGCCTTGCGGTGGCTGCCCAGCCGAACCGGCCCGCGGTCCCAGGCAACCTTGCGCATGTCGGCCAGGGCGCGCTCGAGAAAGCCGCCGCGCGCGGCCAGCGACAGCAGCCGCATGCTGGCGGTGATCCACTGCTGCGACTCGCCGCTCTGGCCCACCGGCATGAAAAACTCGACAGCCCGCTCGCGGCCGTCGGCCACCGGCAGGAACGAGACCACGAGGTAGAGCGCCTGGCGACCCTGGTGGGTCCAGTACTCGATCTTCTCGGCCAGCGCGTTCAGCGCGCCGGTCGGCCGGCTCTCGATCATCGCGCGCATCGGGTCGACCGCCGCCTGGCCGGGCTCGGAGGCCGCAGCCGGTGTCGGCGTCGCTTCCAGCACCGACCCGAGGATCGCGTTCGGCCGATAGGTGGCCAGGCCCTTCAGGCCGGCGGCCCAGGCCTGCAGATAAAGCCCCTTGAAACTCTCGTAGGGAAACTCCGCCGGCACGTTGACCGTCTTCGAGATCGCGGTGTCGACGTAGGGCTGCACCGACTCCATCATCGCCAGGTGGTCCGAGGCCGGCATCGACAGGGCCGAGACGAAGTAGTCGGGCAAGCGCTCGACGTCGCCACCGAGGAAGCGATAGAGCCGCCAGGCATGGTCCTCGACCTGGTACTCCGTGACGCTGCCGTCGGATTCGCGCTTCTTGCGCTTGTAGCTCCACGAGAACGCCGGCTCGATGCCGTTCGAAGCGTTGTCCGCGAAGGCCAGGCTCACGGTGCCGGTCGGCGCGATCGACACCAGGTGGCTGTTGCGGATGCCGTGGCTGCGGATCTGCGCCTGCAGCTCCGGATCGAGCCGGCTGGCGAAGGTGCCCGGCGCTAGATAGCGCTCGGCCTCGAAGGCCGGAAAAGCGCCCTTCTCGCGTGCCAGCGCCACCGAAGCCGCATAGGCGGCATCGCGCAGCGTGCGCGCGATGCGCACCGCCAACTCTCGGCCGTCGGCCCGGTCGTAGCGCAGGCACAGCATCGCGAGCGCATTGCCCAGGCCGGTGAAGCCGACGCCGATGCGCCGCTTGGACTTCGCCTCGGCCTGCTGCTGGGGCAGCGGCCACAGGCTCAGGTCGAGCACGTTGTCGAGCGCGCGCACCTGCACCGCCACCGCGGCGCCGAAGGCATCGAAATCGAATCGCGCAGCGCCGCCGATCGAGAACGGATGCCTGACGAAGCGCGGCAGGATGATCGGCCCCAGGTCGCAGCAGCCGTAGGGCGGCAGCGGCTGCTCGCCGCACGGATTGGTGGCCGCGATGCGCTCGCAGTAGCGCAGGTTGTTGTCGTTGTTGATGGTGTCCGTGAACAGGATCCCGGGCTCGGCGAAGTCGTAAGCCGAGCGCATGACCGTGTCCCACAACGCGCGGGCCGGCAGCCGGCTGTAGATCCAGCGCTCGCCGTCCTGCACCGCGCCCTTGGCGATCAGCGCCGCGCCGGGCCGCGCCCGGTGCACCAGCGGCCAGACCTCGTCGGCGGCCAGCGCGTGCATGAAGGCGTCGTCGACCGCAACCGAGACGTTGAAGTTGTTCCAGCGCCCCGGCGTGCGCTTGGCGGTGATGAACTCGAGCACGTCGGGATGGTCGATGCGCAGCACGCCCATCTGGGCGCCGCGCCGCGCGCCGGCGCTCTCGACGGTCGAGCACGAGCGGTCGAAGACATCGATGTAGCTGCACGGACCCGAGGCCAGCGATGCGGTGGCGCGGACTTCCGCGCCGCGCGGCCGGATGCGCGAGAAGTCGTAGCCGACGCCGCCGCCCCGGCGCATGGTCTCGGCGGCCTCGCGCAGCGCTTCGTAAATGCCGGCATGGCCGGCGTCGTCCTGGCCCTGGATGCAGTCACCCACCGGCTGCACGAAGCAGTTGATCAGCGTGGCCTCGAGACCGCTGCCGGCGGCGCTCATGATGCGCCCGGCCCCGATGGCGCCGGCGCGCAGGCTGTCCAGGAAGCGCTGCTGCCACACGGCACGCTCGCCTTCGGCCTCGACCGAGGCCAGTGCACGCGCGACGCGCACGAACAGGTCCTCGGCCTCCCGCTCGCCGGCCTTCAGGTACTTCTCGGCCAGCACGTCGCGGCTGATGGGCTGCTCTGGCGGCAGGCCGGTCACGCTGTCGTCGCGTCTCATGCGGCAGCCACCTCGGGCGCGGGCCGGAGGCCGCCCAGCAGCCACTGCATCAACTCGCGCACCGACCGGATCTCGCACCCGAAAGGCAGCCGGCCGGCACCGCGGAAGAAAAGGCCCTGCTCGGTGTTGCCCGTGAACGCATGCCCCAGCATCTTGTCGATGCAGAACTTGCCCCAGCCCGGCGTGGCATCGCGCAAGCCGCAGTGGGCCAGGCAGTCGAAGCGCATGGTGCACTCGGTCTCACGGTGGGTCTTGGCAAGGAGGCGCGGCTCCAGCCGCAGGTACTTGGCCAGCCAGGGCGTGCGAACCGCGCGCGCCGGCAAGCCGGCGACGCTGGTGAACTCGACCAGGTCCTCGGGCCCGGCTTCGGCCAGCACGCGCTTGAAGGCCGGGTCGGCATCGCATTCGGTGGTCACCGCGAAGGCCGTGCCGAGCTGCACCGCCGAGGCGCCGAGCGACTGCAGGCGGCGAATGTCGTCGAGGCTCTCGACGCCACCGGCCGCGACGAGGGGGATGCGGCCTTCGATGCCCGCCGACTTGAAGAAGGCCTGCACCTGCGGCAGCACGGTGTCGAACTCGAAGCGCGGGTCGCGCAGGTCGCCCACCCTGGCGGCACCGAGGTGGCCGCCGGCGAGCCGCGGATGCTCGATCACGATGGCATCGGGCAGGCGCCCCTTCTTCTCCCACTTGCGCACGATCAGCTGCACGCCGCGCGCATCCGACAGGATCGGGATCAAGGCCACGCGCGGGTGCTCGCGCGCCAGGTCCGGCAGGTCCAGCGGCAGGCCGGCGCCGACCACCAGCGCATCGGCGCCACAGGCCATCGCGTGCCGCACCTGCGCCTCGTAGGCGCTCAGGGCCTTCATGACGTTGACGGCCACCAGGCCCCGGCCGCCGGCCAGTTGCCGGGCCTTGGCGATCTCTCGGCCCAGGGCCTCGAGGTTGGCGGCGTCGATGCGAGCCCCGGCATCGGGCGCGTGCTCGATGTGCGAGGTCTGCGCCCACAGGTCGGGATGCAGGCGCCGGAGGTCGACCGAGGACACCGTGCCGATGCCGCCCAGGCCGGCCACCGTGCCGGCCAGGCGGCCCGCCGAGACGCCGACGCCCATGCCGCCCTGCACCACCGGCAGCAACTCGCGGCCGGCCAGCGTCCAGCTTCGAAGGCCCGATGCCGAGGCGAGCGCCTCGAGGCTGCGGGCAGCGACCGCCACTTCGTTGGATTCGTCCGTCATCGAGGCCGTCGCCGGGCCGCTCCCAAGGCGGCCTGCGCCCCCTCGGGGGGCAGCGAGTACACGAAGTGACTCAGCGTGGGGGCCCATCTAGCGAAGCACCAGCACCGGCAGGGTGGAATGGGTCAGCACATGCTGGGTCTCGCTGCCGATCAGCAGGCGCCCGAGGCCCTTGCGGCCATGCGACGCCATCACGATGAGGTCGCTGGCGTGCTTTTCGGCGGCGGCGATGATCGATTCGGCGACCTGGTTCGAATGGGCCACCAGCGGATGGCAGGACACGCCGCTGGCGCTCGCCCGCTCGCCGATCGCAGCCACCATGGCCTGGGCCTTCTCGAGCCGCATCTTGTCGATGTGCTCGCTGTCGGTCGTCTGCTGGAGCGACGTGCCTTCCATGTAGCTATGGGGCGGCCGGCGGGCCACGGTGAACGCGACCAGTTCGGCGCCGTGCTGCCGCGCCAGTTCGATGGCGCTCTCGACAGCCTTGTCGGACAGGGAGGAACCGTCGGTCGCGACCAATATCTTCTTGAACATGATGGAAGTCTCCAAATGGAAGGCCTCCAGTCTCGGCCAGGCCGGGGCCGGGCGAATTGACAGGGATCAAGCTTGCATCGCTTGCCGGCTCGGCTTGCCGGGGGCCAGCGCGGGGCCCAGGCCGATCGGCGTCGGCACGGCATTGACGATGCGGGTGAAGAGCGCGCGGTACTCGTCCTCCGGCTCGTTGCCGGCGAACGGATCGCGGTGGGCGCCGAAGACGGCGTCGAGGTCGCGCCAGTCTTCCTCGGTCAGCACGCGTTCGGCCAGCGGCAGGATTTCCTTCTCTTCGAGCGCCATGTGGGCCAGGTAGAAGTCGGTGTAGCGGGCGACCTCACGCTCGAAGGGCTCGCGGTGGGCCTCGCCGAGCATCTCGTAGACCAGCAAGGCATGCTCGACCTCGCGGATGTTGCGCTCGCCGCGCGCATGGTCCTGGTCCAGGTGGTCCAGCAGGTCGCGCGACAAGGGCGTGCGGGCACGCAGCTTGGGGAACAGCAGCTCGGTCTCGTGGCGGTGATGCCGCTGCTCCGGGAACTGGTCGACGTAGAACAGCATCGCCCGCAAGGCGGAGAAGTCGGGCGCGCTCTGCTGTCTTCGATGGGCATCGAGCAGCAGCAGGATGGACCGCAGCATGGCCGAGAGGGCCGCGTGCTCGTCCCGGATGATGCGGGTGGTGGCGTGTGTCATGTTTGTCTCCGTTGGATGAAGCAGCTTTTCACGCCGCCGGCCTCGCCACCTTGCCGCAGATCAAGAAACGCTGCATTCGACGCGCCAACCTGCGTCACCGGCGTCGTCTTGACCGAGGTCAACGCGGCGGCTCGCGCGCGTGCAGCCGCCGCGAAAGCCGGCGCATGATGCGTGCCTGCTGTTCCTGCCGAGGCCATCCATGAGCATCCGCCACCTCGACCGACTGTTGTCGCCGCGATCCGTCGCCGTCTTCGGCGCCTCGAACCGACCCGGCGCGATCGGCGCCACGGTCTGGCGCAACCTGCGCGCCGGCGGCTTCGCGGGCCCGGCCTACCCGGTCAATCCGAAGCATGCGCGGCTCGGCGACGAGCCGGTGTTCGCGCATGCGGCCGACCTGCCCGCGCCGCCGGACCTGGCGCTGATCTGCACGCCGGCGCGGACGGTGGCGCGCCTGGTGGCCGAACTCGGGGCCCTCGGCACCCGGGCCGCGGTGATCCTCAGCACGGGATTGAGCGCCGCAGAGAAGCAAGCCGCGCTCGACGCCGCGCGCCCGCACCTCATGCGCCTGCTCGGACCGGGCAGCATCGGCCTGCTGAGTCCGCGCCTCGGCCTCAATGCCAGCCTCTCCCCGGTCGACGCCTTGCCGGGCGAACTGGCATTTGTCTCGCAGTCCGGCGCGCTGGCGAACGCCATGCTGGACTGGGCCAGGAGCCGGGGGGTCGGCCTGTCGCACCTGGTGGCGCTGGGCGAGCACTGCGACGTCGACGTCGGCGACCTGCTCGACCGGCTCGCGAGCGACGGCCGCACGCGCGCCATCCTGCTCTACATCGAATCGATCGAATCGCCGCGCAAGTTCATGTCGGCCGCGCGTGCCGCCGCGCGCAACAAGCCGGTGATCGTCGTCAAGGCCGGCCGCGCGGGCCAGGGCCTGCGCGCCGCCGCGTCGCACACCGGCGCCCTGGCCGGTTCGGACATCGTCCACGACGCGGCCATCCGCCGCGCCGGCATGCTGCGCGTGGACACGCTGCAGGAGCTGTTCATGGCGGCCGCGACGCTGGCGCGCTTCCGCGGCAACCAGAGCGATTCACTGACCATCCTGGGCAACGGCGGCGGCGCCGGCGTGATGGCGGCGGATGCCGCGGCCCGTGCCGGCATCCGGCTGGCCGAACCCGGCGCCGCGCTGCTGGAACAGCTCGGCGCGATCCTGCCGCCGAACGCATGCCTCGCCAATCCGATCGACATCCTCGGCGACGCCCCGGCCGAACGCTACGCAGCCACGCTGTCGGCCCTGCTGGCGGAGCCGTCGACCGGCGCGCTGCTGCTCGTCCACGCCCCGACCGCGGCGCTGCATGGCGAGGACGTCGCGCGCGCCTGCGCGCCGCTGCTGCGCAGCGGCAACCCGCGCCTGATGGGCTGCTGGCTCGGCGATGCCGAGATGGACCCGGCGCGCCGGCTGTTCGATGCCGCCGGCGTTCCCGACTACCCGACGCCCGAGGACGCCGTCCGGGCCTTCGGGATGCTGCAGACCTACCGCCGCAACCAGGCCCTCCTGATGGAAGCGCCCAGCGCGAGCGAGAACCCGGCGCCCGACGTGCCGGCGGCCAGGCGGCTGCTGGAAGCCGCGGCCGCCGACGGCCGCGAATGGCTCGGCGAGCATGAGGCCAAGGCGGTGCTGCAGGCCTACGGCGTGCCGGTGGTGCGCACCCTGGTCGTGCCGGCCTCGGGCGAGGGCCTGCTGGAGGCGGCCCGCGAGCTCGGCTATCCGGTGGTGCTCAAGATCGTCTCGCGCGACGTCGCGCACAAGACGGACGTCGGCGGCGTCCGGCTGGACCTGCGCGATGCGGCGGCGCTCGAACGCGCCGCGATCGAGATGCGGCAGGCGGTCGAAAGCGCGCAGCCCGGTGCCCGCATCGACGGCTTCACGGTGCAGCCCATGGTGCACCGGCCGCATGCACAGGAGGTCATCGTCGGCGCCAGCATCGACGAGGTCTTCGGCCCCGTGGTGCTCTGCGGCGGCGGCGGCATCGCGGTGGAGGTGACGGCCGACGTCGCCGTCGCCCTGCCGCCGCTCAACCGCAGCCTGGCGCGCGAGCTGCTCTCCCGCACCCGGATGTCGCGGCTGCTGGCCGGCTACCGCGACCACCCGCCGGCCGACCTCGACGCGCTGCACGATGTCCTGATCGCGGTGTCGCAGATGCTGGCGGACCTGCCGCAGCTGGCCGAGCTCGACATCAATCCGCTGTGGGTCGACGAGCACGGCGCGCTGGCGCTCGATGCGCGGCTGCGGGTGGCGCCCGGGCCGGTCGCCGGTGCCGCCCGCTTTGCGATCCGGCCCTATCCGACGCAATGGGTCCGGACGATCGAATGGAACGGCCGCACCCTCGTCCTCCGCCCGATCCGGCCCGAGGACGAGGCGCAGCACCTGCGCTTCCTGGCGAAGCTCGATCCGGAGGACATCCGCATGCGGCTGTTCCAGGCCCGCAGCGAGTTGCCGCGCAGCGAACTCGCCCGCCTGACCCAGATCGACTACGACCGCGAGATGGCCTTCATCGCCGAAGCCATCGGCGACGACGGCCTGCCGGAGACGCTGGGCGTGGCCCGCACCATCTGCGACCCCGACAACGTGGAGGCCGAATTCGCGCTGGTCGTGCGCTCGGACCTCAAGGGCGGCGGGCTCGGCAGGCTGCTGTTCGAGCAGCTGATCGCCCATGCGCGCAGCCGCGGCACCCGGCGCCTGGTCGGGCTGATCCTGCGCGAGAACGCCCGGATGCTGAAGCTGTCGCGTGCCCTGGGCTTCGTGCGCGCGCGCAGCGAGGAAGAATCGTCCGACGTGTTCCACGTGGTCATGAATCTGGACCCGCCCGCGTCCGGCGCCTGAGGCGCCGCGAAGAAGGCGAAGCTCAGCGGCACCAGATCTCGATCTGCTGCGCGAGATCCATCCGGAGCGCCTGCAGGGCCACCGCGGCGAGCAACACGCCCGCCAGACGCGTGCCCCACTGCTGCGACATCCGGCCGGCCCCCGAACGCAGACGCTCGAACAGCCACGGCGCCAGCAGCAGCGACACGGCACTGCCAGCCGCGAACAACGCCATGACGGCCGCGCCCTCGAGCACGCCGTTGCTCAGGGCCGCCAGCATCAGCGCCGAGTACAGGAGGCCGCAGGGCATCGCGACCCACAATGCACCGGCCGCCAGCACGCCGAAGGGGCTGCGGGTCATGGGCCGCAGCCGTGCCGCGGCCCATCGTCCGAAGCGATGCGCCCACGCCGGTTGCCGGCCCGAGGCGGCGAGCAGAAGGCCCCAGGCGAACACGAAGACATGCAGCAGCATCCAGGCCGGGCGCAGCGCGCTCAGCTGCCCGCCCGCCAGGGCCAGGCCCTGCACCATGGCGGCAGCCACCGCCCCGGCAGCCGCATAGCCCGCCACGCGCCCGGCGTGAAACAGCATCCCCGCTGGCAGCGAACGGGCCGAGGGCTCCAGCACGGCAGCGCCGCCGCCGACCGGTGCACGCACCAGGCGGACCACGCCCGCGCAGGCGGCGCCGCACATCGCGACGCAGTGCGGGCCGCCCACCAGCCCCATCACCAGCGCGGAGGCCAGCAGCGCCGCCTGCATGGCTCAGTTGTCCATGTCGCTGCGCGCCACCCACAGCGCATGAAACCGACGCAGCCCAATGCCAGGGATACCGCGGAACCGGCTTTGCCGGGCCGCTGGTATCGCCCCCTCGAGGGGGGCGCCGCAGGCGCTATCGGGGGTGGGCTTCACTTCAGACGATGCGCGAGAAGCGCGTCCGGTTGCGGTCGGCCTGCAGGTAGCGGTCGAACACCATGGCGATCGCGCGCACGAAGAACCAGCCGAGCGGCGTGACCTCGATGTGGCGGTCGCTCAGCAGCACCAGCCCCTGCGCCTCGAGCGGCTCGAGCGCTTCGAGTTCGGCGGCGAAGCACTGCGCAAAATCGACCAGGTGCGCCGCACCGATGGTTTCGAAGTCGACCCGCCCCTGGCACATGATCGCCATGATCACGGACCGCCGCAGCACGTCGTCGCGCGTCAGTGCCAGGCCGCGCACCACCGGCAGCCGCCCCTGGTCGAGCAGGTCGTAGTACTCCTCGAGCGTCTTGGCGTTCTGGCTGTAGGTGGCGCCGATGCGGCCGATCGCCGACACGCCGAGGGCCACCAGGTCGCAATCCGGCTGCGTGCTGTAGCCCTGGAAGTTGCGGTGCAGCCGACCCTGCCGCTTGGCCACGGCCAAGGCGTCGCCGGGCAGCGCGAAATGGTCCATGCCGATGTAGACATAGCCGGCCGCGGTGAGCGCGGCGATCGAGCGCGACAGCATCTCGACCTTGGTCGCCGCGTCGGGCAGGGTTTCGGTGGCGATGCGGCGCTGCGCCTTGAAGCGCTCGGGCAGGTGGGCGTAGGCGTAGAGCGCAATGCGATCGGGCCGCAGCGCGCAGACCTGGGCCAGCGTGCGGTCGAAGGACGCGGCGCTCTGACGCGGCAACCCGTAGATCAGGTCGACGTTGACCGAATCGAATTCCAGCCCGCGGGCGGTGGCCATCAGGTCGAAGACCTGTTCGGCGGGCTGGATCCGGTGCACCGCCTTCTGCACGTCGGGGTCGAAGTCCTGGACGCCGAAGCTGAGCCGGTTGAAGCCCAGCGCGGCCAGCGTCACGAGGCGCTCGCGGTCGACGGTGCGCGGGTCGATCTCGATCGAATGCTCGCCGTCGGGCGACAGCGTGAAGGCATCGCGGAGCATGGCCATGAGCTGGCGCAGGCAGGCATCGTCGAGGAAGGTGGGCGTGCCGCCGCCGAGGTGGAGCTGGCGCACGACGGCACCGCGGCCGAGCTTCTCGACCTGCAGCGAGATCTCTCGGGCCAGGTAGTCCAGGTACTCGCGGCCCTTGCTCTTGTGCTTGGTCACGATCTTGTTGCAAGCGCAGTAGTAGCAGAGCGATTCGCAGAACGGGATGTGCACATACAGCGACAGCGCCCGGGCGCTGGCGCCGGCCCCGCCGCGCTGCTCGAGCGTCTGCGCATAGTCCTCGGCCGTGAAGGCGTCGACGAAGCGGTCCGCGGTCGGATAGGAGGTGTAGCGCGGCCCTGGGACGTCGAATTGCTGCAGCACGGCCGGCGTGGGCACCGGGACGGACGGCATAAGAACGGGAGCGGAGGCAATGAGCATCGCGGACGGCGGCAAGGGCTTTGGTGTGTCACTATGCCGCTGTCGCGACCCGCAAACCTTGACCTGGGTCAAGCATCCGGCCCAGCCCCCATCGGACAATCCGCCCATGACCTCGACTGCATCAATGAAACCAGAAAATATCAAGGTCGCCTGTTCCAACTGCAACCTGCGCGAACTGTGCATGCCGGTGGGCCTGGCGCCCGGTGAGCTGCAGCGCATCGACGATATCGTCGCCACGCGACGCAAGGTCAAGCGGCGCGAGACCCTGTTCCGCAACGGCGAGCCCTTCACCTCGCTCTATGCGATCCGCACCGGCGTCTTCAAGACCCGGGTCACGAGCGAGGACGGGCGCGACCAGGTCACGGGTTTCCAGATGGCCGGCGAGATCATCGGGCTGGACGGCATCGTCAACGACCAGCACACCTGCGACGCCGTGGCGCTGGAGGATTCCGAGGTCTGCGTGATGCCCTTCGACCGCATCGAGGAGCTGTCGCGCGAAGTGACGGCGCTGCAGCGCCATGTGCACCAGATCATGAGCCGCGAGATCGTCCGCGAGCACGGCGTGATGCTGCTGCTCGGCAGCATGCGGGCCGAGGAGCGGCTGGCGGCCTTCCTGCTGAACCTGGTGCAGCGGCTGCATGCGCGCGGCTTCTCGCGCTCCGAGCTGGTGCTGCGCATGACCCGCGAGGAGATCGGCAGCTATCTCGGGCTCAAGCTCGAGACCGTCAGCCGGACGCTGTCGAAGTTCGCGGCCGACGCCATCGTCGAGGTCGAGCAGCGCAACGTGCGCATCCTCGACCCCGAAGCACTCCGGCACATCGTCAATCCGCCAGGTTGTTGATCTCCCGCGCCGAGCGGGTCAGCATCAGGGTCAGCGCGCCCGACGCCACGGCCAGCAGCCAGAAGGCGAAGAAGCCGACCGTGTAGACGGCCTGCCGCGAGGCCCCGAGCGCCTCGCCGCGCCAGTGCAGGTCACCCGGATCGACCAGTGCGAACACCAGCACCTCGAGTGCGCAAGCCAGCAGGAAGGCCGGCCAGAGAATCCACATCCAGCGCTGCGCCCGCATGGCCTCAGCGCCTCGGGCCCGGCACGTCAGCGCCCGGCGTCACTGCGTGGTTGCGACCGGCCACCGCCGGCATCAGCTTCTTGTCGGGCAGCGTGCGGTTGATTTCCACGCCCTTGCGGTAGTAGTCCTCGTCGACCACCGGATCGGGCGTGCGCAGGGCCAGCCACAGCGTGGCGAAACTCGCGATCACCACCACGCCCGGCCCGCCGATCACCATCCACACCAGCGGAAAGCGGTACCAGGGCGGACAGGGGCGGCTCGCGTCGTTCTCGTCGGTCATCATCGTCTCCTAGGAAACCAGGGGGTTCATCGCGGGACCAGGAACACGGCCTTCTCGGACACGCTGCCCAGGCCGCCTTCCGCACGGACATCGAAGTGCACCTTGTGCGAACCGGCCGGTGCCGCGCCGTAGGGCAGCTGCAGCCGGACCGCCACCCAGCGCGACTGCGCCGGCGCGACCTCGACCACGGATTCCGAGGACACGTGCAGCCCTTCGAGGCCGCTCGCCTCGATCCGGTAGCGCTGCACCTGCTCGGTGGCATTCATGATCTGCAGGCGATAGACATTCTCGAGCTGGCCGCCCTCGACGATGCGCGCCAGCGACGCGCGATCGCGCACCACGTCGACCTTGAGCGGCGTGCGCGTCACCAGGCTGGCAAGCAGGCCGATGCTCAAGGCGGCCAGGATCGTGGTGTAGATCAGCACCCGCGGCCGCAGCACGCGGCGCAGCACCTGCTGCGGCGTCCAGCGTCCGGCCATGCCGTTCTGGGTGGCATAGCGGATCAGGTCGCGCGGGGTCTCCATCTTGTCCATGACGATGTTGCAGGCGTCCACGCAGAGGCCGCAGCCGATGCATTCGTACTGCAGGCCCTGGCGGATGTCGATCCCCGTCGGACAGACCTGCACGCACAGCTTGCAGTCGATGCAGTGGCCGAGTGCCGGCGCCGTCGCTGGCCGCGCCTTGGACGGCACGCCGCGCGGTTCTCCGCGCGCGGCGTCATAGCTGACGATCAGCGTGTCGCGGTCGAACATCGCGCTCTGGAAGCGCGCGTAGGGGCACATGTACTTGCACACCTGCTCGCGCATGAAGCCGGCGTTGCCGTAGGTCGCGAAGCCGTAGAACAACACCCAGAAGATTTCCCAGGAGCCCATGCGGGTCTGCAGGAACTCCATGGCCAGCTCGCGGATCGGCGTGAAGTAGCCGACGAAGGTGAAGCCGGTCCAGAGCCCGATCGAGATCCAGACCACATGCTTGAACCACTTCTTGACCAGCTTCTCGGTCGAGAAGTCGCCGCTGTCGAGTCGCATCCGCGCGATCCGGCTGCCTTCGATCTTCTCCTCGACCCACATGAAGATCTCGGTGTAGACGGTCTGCGGGCAGGCATAGCCGCACCACAGGCGGCCCGCCACCGCGGTGAACAGGAACAGCGACAGGGCCGAGATCACCAGCAGCCCGGTCAGGTAGATCAGGTCCTGGGGATAGAGCACCAGCCCGAACAGGAAGAAGCGCCGGGCGCCGAGGTCGAACAGCACGGCCTGGCGCTGGCCCCACGCCAGCCACGGCAGTCCGTAGAACACGATCTGCGTCGCGAACACCAGCGCCCAGCGCCAGCGAGCGAAATAGCCGCTGACGCTGCGCGGATAGATCTTCTTGTGGGCCGCGTAGAGGCCGACGCTCTCCTCGGCCGGCGCGATCGGGATCACGGTGCGCGGCTTCTGTGGCGTCGGTTCGGTCATGGAAGCGCTCATGGGGGAACTCAGGCCATCGGCTTCATTGCGTCGCGGCGGCCGGCTTGTTGGACAGGCCCCAGACGTAGGCGGTCAGCACATGGATCTGCGCCTCGGTCAGGCGGCCCTGCTGCGCCGGCATCTGATTGGTCTTGCCGCCATTGATCATCGCGATGATCGCCTCCTGTCCGTAGCCGTGCAGCCAGATCTTGTCGGCCAGGTTTGGCGCACCCAGCGCAGGGTTGCCGACGCCGCCGATGCCGTGGCAGGCTGCGCAGGCCGAGAACTTGCTCTTCCCGAGTCCGGCGCGCACCGAGTCGTGCGGGCTGCCCGACAGGCTCAGCACGTAGTTGGCGAGGTTCTTGACGTCCTCGGCCGATCCGACCGCCTCGGCCATCGGCGGCATCACGCCGACGCGGCCAAGCGCGATGGTCTCGTGGATCTTCTCGGGCGTGCCGCCGTGCAGCCAGTCGCCATCGGTCAGGTTCGGAAAGCCCTTGCTGCCGCGCGCATCCGAGCCGTGGCACTGTGCACAGTTGTTGAGGAACAGGCGCTCGCCGATCGCCAAGGCGCCGGGATCGGTCGCCAGGCGCTCGACCGGCTGGGCCGAGTAGGCGGCGTAGACCGGCCCCAGTTCGGCGTTGGCCTTCTCGACCTCCTTGGCGTATTCGCCCTGGGTGGTCCAGGCCAGCGTGCCGCGGTAGCTGCCGAGGCCCGGRAACACCACCAGGTAGCCGATGCCGAACACGATGGTCAGCACGAACAGGCCCATCCACCAGCGCGGCAGCGGGTTGTTCATCTCGCGCAGGTCCTCGTCCCAGACGTGGCCGGTGGTGTTGTCGGTGCTGGCCGGGCCGCGGAAGCGCGCGGTCCACCACAGCAGCAATGCGCAGGCCAGGATGCCGCCGAGCGAGATGGCGGTCACGAACTGCGACCAGAAGTCGCTGGTGAAGTCACTCATGAGGGGTCCTCTTCGAAGGGGAGTCGTGCGGCCTCTTCGAAGGCCTTCGCGTTGCGGCGCGAATAGGCCCAGACCAGGATGCCGATGAAAGTGGCGAACGACGCCAGCGTGGCGGCGATCCGCAGGGTGGTGATGGTGTCCATCGTTGCGCTCCTGCTTACTTGAGTGCGAGACCGAGCGACTGCAGGTACGCGACGATGGCGTCCATCTCGCTCTTGCCCTTGACCTCGGCCGCCGCAGCCGCGATCTGTGCGTCGGTGTAGGGCACGCCGACCCGGCGCAGCGCCGTCATGTGGGCGGCGGACTCGGCGCCGTCGAGCGGCGTCTTCTCGAGCCAGGTGTAGGCCGGCATGTTCGACTCGGGCACCACGTCGCGCGGATTGTTCAGGTGGATGCGCTGCCATTCGTCGCTGTACTTGCCGCCGACCCGGTGCAGGTCGGGGCCGGTGCGCTTGCTGCCCCACTGGAAGGGGTGGTCGTAGACGAATTCGCCGGCCACCGAGTAATGGCCGTAGCGCAGCGTCTCGGCGCGGAACGGCCGGATCATCTGCGAGTGGCAGTTGTAGCAGCCCTCGCGCACGTAGATGTCGCGGCCCGCGAGCTGCAGCGGCGTCAGCGGCTGGACGCCGGTGACCGCTTCGGTGGTCGACTTCTGGAAGAACAGCGGCACGATCTCGACCAGGCCGCCGACCGCGATCACCAGCAGGATCAGCACGATCATCAGGAAGTTGTTGGTCTCGATCTTCTGGTGCGAGAAGCCGGCCGGGGTATTCGAACTCATGGTGTGTCCTCAGGCGTGGGCAATGGCGGTCTGCGGAATCGGCGACGGCCTGGAGAAGCCCGAGATCACCGTCATCCAGACGTTCCATGCCATCACCAGCATGCCGCTGAGATACAGGACGCCGCCGAGCACCCGCACCACGTAGTAGGGATAGGTCGCCTTCACGCCTTCGACGAAGGTGTAGGTCAGCGTGCCGTCGGTATTGACCGCGCGCCACATCAGGCCCTGCATCACGCCGGCGATCCACATCGCGGCGATATACAGCACGATGCCGATGGTCGACATCCAGAAGTGCAGCTCGATCGCCTTCACGCTGAACATCTCGGTGCGGCCGTACATGCGCGGGATCAGGTAGTAGAGCGAGCCCATCGAGATCAGGCCGACCCAGCCGAGCGCGCCGGAGTGCACGTGGCCGACGGTCCAGTCGGTGTAGTGCGACAGCGCGTTGACGGTCTTGATCGACATCATCGGGCCCTCGAAGGTCGACATGCCGTAGAACGACAGCGAGACGATCAGGAAGCGCAGGATCGGGTCGGTGCGCAGCTTGTGCCAGGCGCCCGAGAGCGTCATCACGCCGTTGATCATGCCGCCCCAGCTCGGCGCCAGCAGGATCAGCGAAAACACCATGCCGATCGACTGGGTCCAGTCGGGCAGCGCCGTGTAGTGCAGGTGGTGCGGGCCGGCCCACATGTAGGTGAAGATCAGCGCCCAGAAGTGCACGATCGAGAGCCGGTACGAGTACACCGGGCGGCCCGCCTGCTTGGGCACGTAGTAGTACATCATCCCGAGGAAGCCGGCGGTGAGGAAGAAGCCGACCGCGTTGTGGCCGTACCACCACTGCACCATCGCGTCCTGCACGCCGGCATAGGCCGAGTAGCTCTTCATCGCGCCCGCGGGAATGGCGGCGCTGTTGACGATGTGCAGCAGGGCCACCGCGATGATGAAGGCGCCGTAGAACCAGTTGGCCACGTAGATGTGGCGCACCTTGCGGACGCCGATGGTGCCGAAGAAGACGATCGCATAGGCCACCCACACGAGCGCGATCAGGATGTCGATCGGCCACTCGAGCTCGGCGTATTCCTTGCCGCTGGTGTAGCCCAGCGGCAGGCTGATGGCGGCGGCCACGATCACCGCCTGCCAGCCCCAGAACACGAACGAGGCCAGTGCCGGCGCGAACAGCCGGACCTGGCAGGTGCGCTGCACCACGTGGAAGCTGGTGGCCATCAGCGCGCAGCCGCCGAAGGCGAAGATCACCGCGTTGGTGTGCAGCGGCCGAAGCCGCCCGTAGCTGAGCCAGGGGATGCCGAAGTTGAGGTCGGGCCAGGCCAGCTGCGAGGCGATGATGACGCCCACCAGCATGCCGACCACGCCCCAGACCACCGACATGAGAGCGAACTGACGCACCACCGTGTCGCTGTAGACGGGCGCGGAAGGAGTTGGAGCATGCATCGCAGAACCTTCATTTATGAAACGAGCCCAGTGTCCCGGCGCCACGCGCGCGCGCGCTTGATGCAGGTCAATCGTTGCGCAGAATGCGCTCGCCTTCGCCCTCGACGTCGTCGAATTGACCACGGTCCACGGCCCACCAGAGGCCGGCGAGGATGAACAGCACCAGCACCACCGAGAACGGGATCAGCAGGAACAGGATGTCCATCAGGCGGTCTCCGCGCCGAGCGGACGGCCGGCCAGCCGCGCCGCGTTCAGCACCACCATCAGCGAGCTTGCGGCCATGCCGAGTCCCGCGAGCCATGGCGGCAACCAGCCGGCGATCGCGAGCGGCACGCACACCGCGTTGTAGCCGGCCGCCCACCACAGGTTCTGCCGCACCACCCGGAGGGTTTGCCGTGCCTGCGCGATGGCACCGGGAATGACGCCCAGCGAATCGCCAAGGACGACGAAGTCGGCGTTCGCACGCGCCAGCGGCACGGCCCGGCCGAAGGCGAAGGACGCATGCGCATGGGCCAGCACCGGCCCGTCGTTGAGTCCGTCGCCCACCATGGCGACCGCCCGCCCCTCGGCCTGCAGGTCCTTCAATCGGCGGAGCTTGTCCTCGGGCGTGCAACCGCCGAGCGCCTGGGCGATGCCGGCGCGCTGCGCCACCTCGCGCGCCGCGGCGCCGCTGTCGCCCGACAGCAGCCGCACCGACTGGCCCTGTGCGTGCAGCGCCGAGACCGCGGCAGCGGCGTCCTCGCGCAGGTCCTCGGCAAGCACGAAGCTCGCCACCCAACCCTCGTCGTCGCAGAGATGGACCTGGGCCGCCTCCACCTGCAGCGGCGCCACGCCGCAGTACGCGGCGGAGCCCAGGCGCAGGTGGCGCTCGGGGGCACCGGCGCCACGGCCCAGCGCGCCTTCGAGGCCCTCCCCCGCGCGTTCCGCGAGCCGCAGCAGCGTCCAGTCCGGCGCCATCCGGTGCTGCTCGTACCAGGCCCGGACCAGCGCCCGCGACGCCGGATGCAGCGACTGTGCCGCCAGCGCGGCCGCCAGTTCGACCGCGTCGCCGGGCCGCACGCCCTTGCGGCTGTAGACGCGCTCGAGGCGCGGCGTGTCGCGGGTCAGCGTGCCGGTCTTGTCGAACACCACCGTGTCGACCGCAGCCAAGGCCTCCAGCGCCTGCAGGTTGCGCACCAGCACCCCGCCGCGCGCCAGCGTGCCGGCGCTCGCGAGCATCGCCGCCGGCGTGGCCAGCGACAGCGCACAGGGACAGGTCACGATCAGCACCGCCACGGCGACCATCAGTGCCTTGCCCGGGTCGACCTGCCACCAGAAGGCGGCGGCCGCTGCCGCCGCAGCCAGCACCGCGAGCAGGAAGGGACGGGCGGCACGATCGGCCAACTTTGCGAGCCGCGGCTTCTGCAGCGAGGCGCTCTCCATCAAGGCGACGATCTGGGCGAAGCGGGTGTCCGGGCCGAGCGCCTCGACCCGCACCTCGACCGTCGCGCCGACGTTGTGGCTGCCCGCCAGCACCCGCGCGCCACACGGACGCGCGACCGGGCGGGACTCGCCCGTGATCAGCGCCTCGTCGGCCGAGGTGTCGCCGGCGACCACGCGGCCATCGGCCGGAAAGGCTTCGCCGGGCAGCACCCGCAGGATGTCGCCGACCGCCAGCCGCCGCACCGCGACGCGCTCGAACAGGCCCTCGGCATCGCGCCGCAGCACGCTGTCGGGCAGCCGGTTCATCAAGGCGTCGAGGGCGCCGGCGGTGCGGTCGCGCAGCCGCGCCTCGAGCCAGCGGCCGGTCAGCAGGAAGAAGACGAACATCGTGAGCGAATCGAAATAGAGCTCGCGGCCCAGCGGCCCCTCGGAATCGAAGGTGGCCGAAGTGCTGACGATGAAGGTGATCGCGATGCCGAGCGCCACCGGCAGGTCCATGCCGATGCGACGCTGCCGCAGGTCGCGCCAGGCGCTGCGGAAGAAGGGGCCGCAGGAAAAGATCAGCACCGGCAGCGTCAGCACCCACGAGGCCCAGCGCAGCAGCTGGGCGGCGTCGGGCGTCATGTCGCCGGGCTGCGCGATGTAGGCCGGATAGGCGTACATCATCACCTGCATCATGCAGAAGCCCGCCACCAGCCAGCGCCAGAGCGCGAGCCGCGACTCGCGCGCCCGCCGCGCGCTCGCCAGCATGTCGGCGGCCGGCACCAGACGGTAGCCCGCCAATTCGGAGGCCGAGAACCAGCGCGAGGGCTTGACGGTCGCCGCCGACCAGACCACGCGGGCTCGCCGGCTGGCCGCGTTGACCTCGGCCGAGAGCACGCCCGGCACCTGCCTCAGCGCGGCCTCGACCGTGAACCCACAGGCCGCGCAATGCATGCCCTCGACCACGACCTGCGACTCCCAGCGGGCCGCAGTGGCATCGCCGTCGTCCAGCGCGCGCCCGAAGCCCGGCCATTCGGCCGGATCGTCCAGCACCGACCAGGCCGACTGCGGCGCGGCAGGCAAGCCCGGGGCGCGAGAGAGCACAGCTTCCATGCCCCGAGGCTAGCCGGCGCAGCCGGCGGGAGATTGACCCAAATCAAGGGAGGGTCAGAATCGGTACCCCACGCCGACGCCGAACAACCAGGGGTCGATCTTCACCGTGGAGAGCGTCTGGCCCAGATGGCTCACGTCGGAGCGCATCTGCACCTTCTTGACGTCGAAGTTCAGGAACACGTTCTTGGCGACCGCGATGTCCACGCCGCCGCCGACGGCGAGGCCGAAGCTGCTGTTTTCGAGGTCGAGGCGGCCCACGGTGGGCACCGCCAGCTTCACCGAGCTGATGCGCGTGTAGTTCAGGCCGGCGCCGACATAGGGACGAATCGTCGCGTCGGGCTGGAAGTGGTATTGCAGCATCAGTGTCGGCGGCAACTGCTTGAAGGTGCCGATATCGACCGGGCCGCCCAGCGCGCTCTGCTGCACCGTCACCGTCATTTTCTGCGGCACGGTCAGCACCAGTTCGGCGGCGATGTTCGGCGTGAAGAAGTAGGTGATGTCGACTTCGGGAATGGTCTTGTCGTTGACCGTGATCGCATCGGCCGGCACGGCCAGCGAAGGAATCGGATCGGACTTGTTGGCCGTGTCGATGCGCACGGCGCGGGCGCGCACGAGCCAGTTGCCCTGCGCTTCCTGCGCCGCTGCAGGGAGGACGCACAAGGTGCCGAGGGCGGCGCCGATCAGTGCGCGCGTGAGATTGCTGCTAACCATTTCTTTTTGCTTCTCCAGTGATGGCCGACACACGAAAGTCGGCACTGGAGGCAGTGTCGGCCGCGGCTCGCCGCAGCGTCCTTGATCCAGGGCAACACGACGGTCGCCGCCCAAGCGGGAAGTGCAGGCTCACTGCGACGATGTTGACGCAGGTCATTGAACAGCGGCGAACACCCTCGACAATGAAGTCCGCGTTGCGCAAGGTGCGCGGCTCGCCTGTTTCTGTTTCTTTCCCTGGGGAACCCTTCCATGCTTCATCACCGTCTCACCGCACTCGCCGTGCTGGCCCTCGCCTGCGCTCCCGTCTTCGCCGCCGATTGCGCGGTCGAGATCGAAGGCAACGATGCCATGCAGTTCAACAAAGCCGTGATCGAAGTCAGCCAGAGCTGCAAGGAGTTCACGGTCAAGCTCAAGCACAGCGGCAAGATGCCCAAGCAGGCCATGGGCCACAACTGGGTGCTGGCCAAGACCGCCGATGTCCAGGCGGTCGCCGCCGACGGCATCGCCGCCGGCCTGCCGCAGGACTACGTCAAGGCCGGCGATGCGCGCGTCGTGGCCCATACGAAGATCGTCGGCGGCGGCGAGAGCGCCAGCGTCGGCTTCTCGCCGGCCAAGCTCGCGGCCGGCGACAGCTACACCTACTTCTGCTCCTTCCCCGGCCACTCCGGGCTCATGAAGGGCACGCTCAAGCTCGTCAAGTAGCCGCGGGGCTTTCACGAAACCCCTTTCAGGGCGTATCGTGGCAGCCCAACCTCAAATACTGGAGATAGCGCACATGGCCACCAGCAAGTCGAGCACCACCGCCGCCAAGAAGCCCCGCGCCGGGGGCATCCCCACGCCGGCCGATGTCCAGGATGCCTTCATCAAGCCGCTCAAGGGCATGGCCGAGCGGCTGCAGGACCTGCCGCTGGCCGGAGCCGCCGGCGCCATCGTCGAGAGCGGGCGCAAGGACCTGCAGGCGCTGGTGAAGGCCAACGAGAAGTCCTACCAGGGGCTGCAGGCCGTGGTGCAGCGCCAGACCGAGATGCTCAAGTCCTCGATCGAGGAATGGCAGGGCACCGTGAAGGGGCTGTCGGGCAACGACCCGCGCGAGGGCTTCGCCAAGCTCGACGCCATGGGCAAGGCGGCCTTCAAGCAGGCGCTGGACGACATCCGCGAGTTGTCGGAGATGGCGGCCAAGTCGCAGTCCGACGCCTTCGAGGTCGTGCGGCAGCGGATTCGCGACAACGTCGACGAGGTCAGCAAGCTGCTGCAGCCGCGCAAATAGGGCGCCCCGTTGGGCGGAATGGGTGTTTGTCCTGCGCGATATCGCGAAATAGGTCCGTGACTGATTGCGCAGGAAGCGTACATTGGAGCGATTCCTCAGCGATTGGAACGAAACCGCATGGCATCGAATTCTCAGACGCGCATCTCCGCCAGGGCGGCCGACGAAGCCGCTTCCCGCGAACGACTTCGGCAGGCGCTGCCTGGCACCGTCGGCCACCTGCAGAACCACCAGGCCGACCGCATCGACGACAGCGACATCGACGCCTACGTCCGGCTCAACTGGCTCGAATGGCATGGCGGCGGGCTGCGGCTCACGATCACCGGGCGCAACGTCTGCGCCCAGCTCGCACCTTCCGCGGCCTGAGCCTCGCTGCTTGCGGGCCGAAAGCGGCTCGGCCTCGTGTCAGGGCGCGTTGCCTTGAGGCCCGATGACCGGTGCGGCCGGATGCTGGCTGCCCTTCGGCGTGATCTTGCGGCCCAGGGCCTCGCCCCAGCGGCGCACCGGCGCGCTGGCGCGCTCCGCTGTGTGATCGACGCCGCGCCGGGTCGCATCGGCGCCGTGCGCAATGCCGCGGCCGGCGGCATCGGCTCCACGCCCGATGCCGCTCAGCACCTTGCTGTCTTTCACTTGCGCATTGTTGTCCGCGCCATGTGCCGAGAACGGCAGCACGGCGAGGGCGCCCATCAAGGCGCAGGCCGCGCCAGCGAGGCGGGCGCGGGGGGATTGGATCAAGGACATTCGTTGGCTCTCCTTCGCGCTTTCGGGTTCAGTCCTGGCGCTCGGCGGCGGCCCGGGCCATGCGCTCGCTCTTCCAGTAGACATCGTCGCCGCCGTCGACCCGGTTGAGCACCCGCGCCAGCACGAACAGCAAGTCGCTCAGGCGGTTGAGATAGTGCCGCAGCGCGGCGTTGATCTCCGCCTGCGCGCCCAGCGCCACCACCGCGCGCTCGGCGCGCCGCGCCACCGTGCGGCAGACGTGGGCCTGCGCAGCGGCACGGGTGCCCGCGGGCAGGATGAATTCGGCCAGCCGCGGCAGGGCTGCGTTGTGCTCGGCCAGCGCATGGTCGAGCTGCAGCACCGCCTCGGCCTTGAGCAGGGTGTAGCCTGGCATCGAGAGCTCGCCGCCCAGGTTGAAGAGCTGGTGCTGCACGTCGACCAGCAGCTCGCGCACGGCGGCCGGCATCGGCTCGCAGAGCAGCACGCCGATCTGCGAGTTGAGTTCGTCGACGTCGCCCATCGCCTGCACGCGCAGGTGGTCCTTGGGGACGCGGGTGTTGTCGCCGAGACCGGTGCTGCCGTCGTCGCCGGTGCGCGTTGCGATCTGTGTCAGGCGGTTGCCCATGATGTCTCTCTCGTGCGGGTTGAGGATGCGGTTCGTAGAATGTTAGACCCTTCAGGAGACCGCGCCCCATGAACGCCCCCACCGCCCCCTCCCATCTCACGCCCGAGATCGCGCTGCGCGCGGTGCCGGAGGCACTGATCGCGTCCCTGAAGGCCCGCTTCGGCGAGCGCTGCTCGACCGCACTGGCCGTGCGCACGCAGCACGGCCGCGACGAATCCTCCTTCGACGCGCCGCCGCCTTCGGCCGTGGTCTTCGCCGAGAGCACGCAGGACGTGGCCGATGCGGTGAAGCTCGCCGGCGCGTACAGCGTGCCGGTGATCCCCTTCGGCGTCGGCTCCTCGCTCGAAGGCCACCTGCTGGCGGTGCAGGGCGGCATCAGCATCGACGTCAGCCGCATGAACCGCGTGCTCTCGATCAACGCCGACGACCTCACGGTGACCGTGCAGCCCGGCGTCACGCGCAAGCAGCTCAACGAGGAGATCAAGAGCACCGGCCTGTTCTTCCCGATCGACCCCGGCGCCGACGCCTCGATCGGCGGCATGGCGGCCACGCGCGCCAGCGGCACCAACGCCGTTCGCTACGGCACCATGCGCGAGAACGTGCTGGCGCTCGAGGTGGTGACGGCCGACGGCGAAGCGATTCGCACCGGCACCCGGGCCAAGAAGTCCTCGGCCGGCTACGACCTGACCCGGCTCATGGTCGGCAGCGAAGGCACGCTGGGCGTGATCACCGAGGTCACGCTGCGGATCTATCCGCTGCCCGAGGCGGTGTCGGCCGCGATCTGCTCGTTCCCGAGCATCGAGGCCGCGGTGCGCACGACGATCGAGATCATCCAGCTCGGCGTGCCGATCGCGCGCGTCGAGCTGATTGACGTCAACACGGTGCGCATGGTCAACGCCTACGCCAAGCTGGGCCTGCGCGAGGAGCCCATGCTGCTGATGGAGTTCCACGGGTCGCCGGCCGGCGTCAAGGAGCAGGCCGAGACGGTGCAGGAACTGGCCAGCGGCCACGGCGGCAAGGCCTTCGAATGGGCCAGCACGCCGGAGGAGCGCACCCGCCTCTGGACCGCGCGGCACAACAGCTACTTCGCGGCCGTGCAGTCGCGCCCGGGCTGCCGCGTGATCTCCACCGACACCTGTGTGCCGATCTCGCGGCTGGCCGACTGCCTGCTCGAATCGGTGGCCGAGGCCGATGCCAGCGGCATCCCCTACTTCCTGGTCGGCCACGTGGGCGACGGCAACTTCCACTTCGGCTATCTGCTCGACCCCAACATTCCGGAAGAGCGCGTGACCGCCGAGCAGCTGAACCACGCGCTGGTGTCGCGCGCCCTGGCACTCGAAGGCACCTGCACCGGCGAGCACGGCGTCGGCCTGCACAAGATGGGCTTCCTGGTGACCGAGGCCGGCGCCGGCGCGGTCGACATGATGCGCACGATCAAGCGCGCGCTCGACCCCAAGAACATCATGAATCCGGGCAAGATATTTAGCATGTGACTCGCCCCCAGGTTGGGCTCACTTCGTGTAGCCCGCCCACCCCCTACCGGGGGCGCAGTCCGCGGCCCGGCGAAGCCGGTTCCGCGACTGCCCACGAACAGGCGCGCTGCGCGCAGCCGTAGAAAAACCCCAGCGCCAGTATTCACCGGCCGGCGCAGCCAGGCCCGATGGTGAAACACCGCGGAACCGGCTTTGCCGGGCCGCTGGTGTTGCCCCCGGTAGGGGGTGGGCGCCCGGACACGAAGTGCCGGGCAACCTGGGGGCGAGCTACTTCTTCTTTGCAGGCTGTGGCGCCGAAGTTTGCGACGGTGGGGCGGCGCCATCGACGCCCAGGCGGCCGCCGCCACCGAGGCCCTGGCCCTTCACCGTTTGCGCCTTGTAGCTGCGCAGCGCGATGACCATCTGGTTGAAGGCATCCATGAAGGCGGCGCTGATCACCTTGCCCTGGGCCGTGTTGGTGTAACCGCCGAGTGCTGCCCCGCCGCTGCCGCCGAAGACCGAGCCGAAGGCGCCGAAATCGGTCTTCGAGGCGCTGCCCTCCGAGGCCGCGACCTGCACCCCGGACCGGTTGTCGATCAGCGTCAACAACGCGCTCGCCTCCTTCGTCTGCATGCTGCCGCCGACCGCCGACAGCACGCCGCTGTAGCGGCCGCCGACCAGCCCACCGAGCGCACCGCCGACACCGCCGGCGTTCTGGTTGCTGAAGACGATCTCGGGCGACATGCCGTAGTCGGAGGCGACCATCTGGCCGGCGCCGAAGTTGCTGCCCTGGCGCATCTCGCCCGATTGCGACAACTGGCGCTCGCGCGACATGGCGTTCATCCCCGCCGCGCCGCGTTCGACCACCACGAAGCAGTTCGATTGCTGGATCAGCAGCCGCAGCAAGTTGGCGGTCGGCGGCAGCTTGTATTCATTGCGCAGGATCGTGTACCAACCCGCCGACTGGTTCTCGATCAGCGACACCGTGCCCAGCGGAGAGTCGCACTTCTCGAGTGCGCCGCTGGTGTTGGCGCTGGCACTGCCCGCGGCGCTGCCGGTGGCCACGGTCTTGGCGCTCTGGCTCCCCATCTGCATGTCAGTGGTTTGGCAGGCGGTGAGCAGCACCGTCCCCGCGGCCATAGCGGCCAGTGGCCATCTGGTGAGTGCCATTTGATTTCCCTCTTAGAACTTTCACATTAAAAAGTTGTAGCGGGAGCATAGGGCGGGTAACTGGTTGAATCAATTCAACCAGAAGCATGGGCCGCCGAGACGCGTGGTCTAGGCCGTTTGGCGGATCCGATCGATCAGGCCGTTGAGCGCATCGAGCGATCCGAAGTGGATCGCGAGCTCGCCGCGCTCCTCCACCTTCCCGCCGCGCCGGGTGCGCTTCTTGATGCGGACTTCGACCTCGGCCGCCAGCAGGTCGGCGAGTTCTTCCTCGACGCGCAGCAGGTCGCGCGACTTCTCGGCGTTGCCGCGCCGCGGCGACGGCGTGAGGCTGAACTCGGCCGCCAGCTTCTTGACCAGGGCCTCGGCCTCGCGGACCGACATCTTCTTGGCCGCGATCTGGTTGGCCGCGGTGATCTGCGTGCCCTTGTCGAGCGACAGCAGCGCGCGGGCGTGGCCCATGTCGATGTCGCCGGCCATCAGCATGGCTTGGGCGGGTTCGGCCAGGTTCAACAGGCGCAGCAGGTTGCTGGCGGCGCTGCGGGAGCGTCCCACGGCCTGGGCCGCGGATTCGTGAGTAAGCCCAAACTCTTGCACCAGTCTTTGCAGGCCATGGGCTTCTTCGAGCGGATTGAGGTCCTCGCGCTGGATGTTCTCGATCAGCGACATGGCCGCGGCGGCCTCGTCGGGCACGTCACGCACCAGCACCGGCACGCTGTCGAGGCCGGCCAGGCCGGCCGCGCGGAAGCGGCGCTCGCCCGCGATGATCTCGAATTCGGCCTTCTTCTCGCGCGCCGCATCGGCATCCAGCCGGCGCACCAGGATCGGCTGCATGATGCCCTGCGCCTTGATGCTCTCGGCCAGCTCGTAAAGCGCACCCTCGTCCATCCGCGTACGCGGCTGGTAGATGCCCGGCACCATCTGGTCGAGCAGGAGCGTGGTCGGGTTCGGCCACGCCGAGTCGTCGTTGACCGCGTTGTCCGCACCATTGAAGGTCGGGCCCAGCAGGGCCTCGAGGCCGCGGCCGAGGCCCTTGGGTTTTTTGGTCGCCATGGAGGTCATTCGTCTTTCAGTAGGTCGTTCAGCAGTTCGCGGCCTTCGGGCCAGCCGCCCAGGCCGGATTCGCTGTTGATGTGTCCGCGGGCACCGACATCGATGAAGCGTGCCCCCCAATCAGCCGCCATCTGGCGGGAACGCCCGGCCTCGCAGTACGGGTCGTCCTGGGCGGCAATCATCAGCGCCGGGAATGGCAGCGGGCGGCGCACGATCGGCGCCCAACCCGGGATCATCTGCCGAAGGTCGTCGCGCTCGACGTCGCCGGGCGCCACCAGCAGCGCCGCCCGCACCCGGTGCGTGTGACCGGAGTGGGCGGCCCAGGCCGCCACCAGGATGCACCCGAGGCTGTGCGCCGCGAGTGCGACCGGGCCTGGCGCCGCCAGGATTTCTTCCTCGAGCCGGGCGCACCAGTCGCCACGCAGCGGCCGCATCCAGTCGTGCTGGTCGACCCGATGATCGCCGTGGGCCGCCTCCCATCGGCTTTGCCAGTGGTCTGGGTCGCTGTTCTGCCAACCGGGCAGCAGCAGGATCTTTGGCGCGCTCAAAGGCCGTCCGGCATCTGAACCGCCACGGGCGGAGCGTCCATCGGGGCCGGCACCGGCGGCGCGGCCGCCTCGGACGCCAGCGCGCTGGCCGGGGGCATCTTCTCGACCAGTTCCTGCGCGAAGGCGACAAACGCCAGGCTGCCCTTGGCCAGCGGGTCGAACACCACGCCCGGCAGTCCGTAGCTCGGTGCTTCGGCCAAGCGCACGTTGCGCGGGATCACGGTGTCGAACACCTTGTCGCCAAAATGGGCTTTGAGTTGCTCGCTCACCTGCTGCTGCAGCGTAATGCGGGGGTCGAACATCACGCGCAGCAAGCCGATGATCTGCAGGTTCTTGTTGAGGTTGGCGTGCACCTGCTTGATGGTGTTGACCAGGTCGGTGAGGCCTTCGAGTGCAAAGTACTCGCACTGCATCGGGACGATCACGCCGTGGGCAGCGCACAGGCCATTGAGGGTGAGCAGGCTCAGACTGGGCGGGCAATCGATCAGGATGAAGTCGTACTCGGCACCGACCGCGGCCAGGGCCGTGCGCAGGCGCTTCTCGCGCCGGTCGAGCGCCACCATCTCGACCTCGGCGCCGGCCAGTTCGCGATTGGCACCCAGGATGTCGTAGCCGCATTTTTCGGAGTTGACACGCGCTTCCGCCACGGACGCCGACTCGAGAAGGACGTCGTACACCGTGGTTTCCAGCTGGCGCTTGTCGACGCCCGAGCCCATGGTGGCATTGCCCTGCGGATCGAGGTCGATCATCAGGACGCGCTGGCCGACCTTGGCCAGGCCGGCCGCCAGGTTCACGGTGGTCGTGGTCTTGCCGACGCCGCCCTTCTGGTTCGCGATGCAAAAGATCTTGGCCATGTTTATCTGGAAATGGCCAGCTTGAAGCCGAAGGCGATCAGGAAGACGCCGGCCAGCTTGCCCAGCGCACCGGAGATTCGTGGATTGGCACGAAGCCGCTCCGCGAGAAAGTAGGTCAGAAGCGTCACGATCAGCCCGTACAAGAAGGTCAGGAAGGCAATCGTGGCGGCCATCGCCCCGAAGGTCGCGAGGCCCTGGTGCCGGGTCGGATCGATGAACAACGGGAAAAAGGCCATGTAGAACACGATGGCCTTGGGGTTCAACAACGTGATCGTGACCGCTTGCTGGAAGTACTGCCGGGGCCGGATATGGAGGATCGGCGCCGCGCCGGGCTTGGCCCGGATCATCTTGTAGCCGAGCCAGGCCAGGTAGGCGGCACCCAGCCATTGCACCGCGCTGAAGGCGGCCGGGTAGGCGGCCAGCATGGCGGCGACGCCGGCCACGGCGGCCCACATCAGCACCTGGTCGCCGGCAATCACACCGAAGGTGGCGGCCAGTCCGCCGCGAACCCCGCCTTTACCGGTCGAGGTGATCAGTGCGAGGTTGCCAGGCCCGGGAATCGCAAGAAAAAGAATGATGGCCGCGACGAATGCGCCGTAGTCAGCGATGCCGAACATGGAGAGTGCCTCAAAAGGGAGTGCGTCGAGTCTAAGCGAGGTCGACGCGCAGAGCGCCAATCAGGCGTCGGGTTTTCGCATCCAGACGATGCATCGCTCGGCATCCAGACCGGGGACCGTCAGTTGTTCCACGTGAAACACCTCGCCATCCGCAGGGAGTTGGGCGATTTCATCGTCCGGCGCCCTGCCCTTCATGGCCATCCAGATGCCTTTTGGCGCCAGCAAGTGATGCGAGCCCTGGACGAAATCAGCCAGTGAGGCGAAGGCACGGGAGCTGATCAGCTCGTAACGGCCCGACAGCGCCTCGACACGCGCGTGCAGGCCTCGAAGATTCTTCAGGCGCAGTTCCGAGGCCACTTGCTGGACAAAGGCCGCCTTCTTCGCCACCGCGTCCAGGCAGGTGACCTGGATGTCGTCCCGCAGGATCGCGATCACCACGCCAGGCAATCCAGCCCCTGCCCCAACGTCCAGAAGATTCGCTCCGCCTGGACACTCACGCCGAAGCGGCTCGATCACCGAGAGGCTGTCGAGCAGATGGTGCGTCAGCACCGTCGCCGGATCCCTTAGTGCGGTCAGGTTGTAGACCTTGTTCCACTTCAAGATGAGGGCGCCGTAGGCCAGCAGGCGCTCGCATTGCAGATCGCTCAGGCTCAGGCCCAAGGCGCGCGCGCCTTCCCGCAGTTGTTGTTCCTGGCTCATTCGGCGGACGGCGATTCCGCGGCCTCAGCCGTGTCGCGCACGAAGGCCTGGTGCCCGCCCTTGCGAAGATGAATCATCAGCAGCGAGATCGCCGCCGGGGTCACGCCGGAAATGCGAGACGCCATTCCCAGGGTCTCGGGCCGATGCTTCGACAGCTTTTGCCGCACTTCGAAGCTCAGGGCCTTGACCTGCCCATAGTCGAAGGAAGCGGGCAGCTTGAGGTTTTCGAAATACGCAGCCCGTTCGACCTCGTCATGCTGGCGATCGATATAGCCGGAATACTTGGCGGCAATCTCGATCTGCTCGATCTCCACCGGCCCCGGCGCGACCGAAGGGCTGTACTTCCCACCGTCCAGCGACATCAAGGACTCGTAGCTGACATTCGGGCGCCGCAGCAGGTCGCCGAGGTTGTACTCGTGGTCGATGGCTTTGCCCAGCACCCGCTCGGATTCGGCGGCAGGCAGGTTGCGCGGATTCACCCAGATCGATCGCAACCGTTCTGTTTCACGTGAAACAACATCGCGCTTGCGCGAGAAGGCGTCCCAGCGAGCATCATCGACCAACCCCAGCTTGCGACCGGTCTCGGTCAGGCGCATGTCGGCGTTGTCTTCGCGCAGTTGCAGCCGGAACTCGGCACGACTCGTGAACATTCGGTAGGGCTCGGTCACGCCCTTGGTGATCAGGTCGTCCACCAGCACGCCGAGGTAGGCCTCGTCGCGGCGCGGCAGCCACGCGTCCTCGCCCCTGCATTGCAGTGCAGCATTGATGCCGGCGAACAGGCCCTGCGCCGCGGCCTCCTCGTAGCCAGTCGTGCCATTGATCTGCCCGGCAAAGAACAGGCCCTGGATCGCACGCGTCTCGAAATTGCTCTTGAGCTCGCGCGGGTCGAAGTAGTCGTATTCGATCGCGTAGCCGGGCCGCAGGATATGGGCGTTCTCCAGTCCGACCATCGAACGCACCAGCTGGTACTGGATGTCGAAAGGCAGGCTGGTCGAGATCCCGTTCGGGTAGTACTCGTTGGTGGTCAGGCCTTCGGGCTCGAGGAAGATCTGATGGCTTTCCTTGTCGGCGAAGCGATTGATCTTGTCCTCGACGCTCGGGCAGTAGCGCGGCCCGATGCCGTCGATCTTGCCCGTGAACATCGGACTGCGGTCGAAGCCCGAGCGGATGATGTCGTGGGTGCGGGCGTTGGTGTTCGTGATCCAGCAAGGCATCTGCCGCGGATGCATCTCCTTGCGGCCCATGAAGCTGAACACCGGCATCGGGCCAGCCCCGCCCGGCATGCCGTCGCCGGGCTGCTCGGTGCACTTCGAGAAGTCGATGGTCCGGCCATCGAGCCGCGGCGGCGTCCCGGTCTTCAGGCGCCCCTGCGGCAGCTTGAGCTCCTTGAGCCGGGCCGACAGGCTCACTGCCGGCGGGTCGCCCGCGCGCCCGGCCTGGTAGTTGTCCAGGCCGACGTGAATGCGGCCGTCCAGGAAAGTCCCGGCCGTCAGCACCACCGCGCGTGCGCGGAAGGAAATGCCCACCTGCGTGATCGCCCCCACCACGCGGTCGCCCTCGATCATGAGGTCGTCCACCGCCTGCTGGAACAGCGACAGGTTCGGCTGGTTCTCCAGCCGGCGGCGGATTGCCGCCTTGTACAAGACGCGGTCGGCCTGGGCCCGCGTCGCACGCACGGCCGGTCCCTTGCTCGAATTGAGGACGCGGAACTGGATCCCGCCCTCGTCGGTCGCGATCGCCATGGCGCCGCCGAGGGCGTCGACTTCCTTCACGAGATGGCCCTTCCCGATGCCGCCGATCGAGGGGTTGCAGCTCATTTGCCCCAGCGTCTCGATGTTGTGGGTGAGCAGCAGCGTGCGAGCGCCCATGCGGGCGGAGGCCAGCGCAGCTTCGGTGCCGGCATGGCCGCCGCCGACGACGATCACATCGAATTCTTCGGGGTACAGCATGGAATGGGGCGCAGCAAGCGTGCGCTCTCGGAAAGGGGCGGCAATTTTAATCGCCGCCGTGTTTCCGTGCTGCCTCGAGGACAAGCCGACTCGGCCGCAGCCACCGCTCACAGGCCATCGGCATTGGTCCGATTGCTATCATTTTGATAGCAACGCCATGTCCTCAGCCGCCGACCGAGACCTCGTGAGCCGAAGCGTCGCTCCCCGCGAGCGACATAGGCACGGCATCCATCATTCACCGGCACCGGCGATCAGCGATCAGCGATCAGCGAGATGGCCACGACGATGGCGTACTTCAACGTGATGAAAGAACTCCTCGCAGGGCGGACTCCCGCCGCAGTGGGCGGAAGCTTAGAAACGCGCGGCCGGCGACCGCATCGTCGGGACGCCCAAGGCACCGTAGGACAACAACGCGCGCACCGTGAAACCGCTAGCATCGCGCTCGCGTCGTCAAGAACGCGTTTTGCCTATTCACTGGAGTTTTTCGAATGAAGCTGTACTACTCGCCGGGCGCCTRCTCGCTGTCGCCCCACATCGCGTTGCGCGAAGCCGGCCTGGCCTTCGAGCACGTGCTCGCGAGCACCAAGAGCCACAAGCTGCAGGACGGCACCGACTACTACGGCATCAACCCGCTGGGCTACGTGCCGATGCTCGAACTCGACGACGGTACACGCCTGCGCGAAGGTCCGGCCATCTTGCAGTACATCGCCGACCTGGCTCCGGCCAAGAACCTGGCTCCGGCCAACGGCACGATGCCGCGCTACCGGCTGCAGGAATGGCTCACCTTCATCGGCACCGAGATCCACAAGGGCTTCTCGCCGCTGTTCAATCCGAACATGCCGGAAGAGGCCAAGACCGTTTTCAAGACCCGGCTGCGGTCGCGCTACGAGTGGCTCGACAGCCAGCTCGCAGAGAAGGAGTTCCTGATGGGCAACAGCTTCAGCGTCGCCGATGGCTACCTGTTCACGGTCACCAACTGGGCCAAGCCCACCGGTGTCGATCTTTCCGATCTGGCAAACGTGAATGCCTGGCATGCGCGGATCGCAGCGCGTCCGGCCGTCCAGGAAGCACTGAAAGTCGAAGGCATGAAATAGCTCGCCCCCACGCGGTGTTTCACCAACGGGCCTGGCTACGCCGGCCTTGGGGCACCGGGGTCGCTTCGCCGGTTTGGCCCGGGCGTTGGCGCCAGGCCAGGAGGGCGCCGGCCCACAGCGTGAGGGCCGAGGCCACGAGGCCGCCGGCCAGGCCGCCCCGGCCGTCGGAGATCCAGCCGGTGACCGTGGGGCCGACGATCTGGCCGAGCGCGAAGACGATCGTGAAGACGCTGATGCCGGCGGCCCACTGCGCGGACGGCAGGTTGTGCCGCACCAGCGCCGTGGTCGACGCCACCACCGACAGGAAGACAGCGCCGAACATCAGGCCGGAAGCCATCGTCACCGGCCACGCCGGACTCAGCACCGGCAGCAGGGTCGCCACCCCCAGCAAGGCATTCAGGAGCGCCTGCGGGCCGCCGCCGCGGTAGCGGTCCAGCAGCCCGGCCCAGAGCCTCGACGACGCGACGCAGGCCATGCCCAGCAGGGCGTAGAAGAGCGTGACGTCGCCAGGACTCGCACCCTGCTCGCGCAGCAGCGCGATCACGAAGGTCATGTAGCCGATGTAGCCGGCACCGAACAGCGCGTAGCCCGCAAGGGCCCAGCCGAAGCGCATCACCGGCCAGGAGGAAGCGGTTGCCGTTCCCCGCGCAGGTGGGGGCGTCATCGACGCAGAGGCAGCGCCCTCCCCCGGCATGGCCCGCACGGCCAGCGCCAGCACGGCGGTGCCAGCGAAGCTGGCGAGCGCCAGCGCCCACCAGGCCCAGGCCCAGCCCCGCGGTGCTCCCGCGGCGGCCTGCAGCACCGCCGGCACCAGCAGTGCCGACAGCGTGATGCCGAAGCCGGTGCCACCGTAGTAGAGGCCCAGCAGGAAGCCCGCACGCGACGGCTGCGAAGCGCCGAGCCGCGCCGCCAGCAAGCCGCCGGAGACGAACACCCAGGCGCTCGCCAACCCCGCCAGCAGGCGCTGCAGCAACAGCGCCGGCGCCGAGCTGAAGAAGCCGCTGGCCGCCATGAAGGCACTGGCCGCGACCGCGCCGCCGACCAGCAGCCGCACCGGGCCCGCACGCCGCATCAGGGCCGGCGTCAGCAGCGCGCCCAACAGGTAGCCGGCGGCGTTGGCGGTGTTCATGCCGCCAGCCAACGCATAGCTCCAACCCAGATCGGCGCGCATCGGCGGCAACAGCAGGCCGTACGAGAAGCGGGTGATGCCGAGCGAGACGGCCGCCCCCAGCGACAGGGCCAGTGCGAGACGGAGGGCTTGGGAAGACGTGAGCGTGGCGGCAGGCAAGGACATGGGGCGCACCCATTCTGCTGCAGCCCCTAGCAGCAAAGGGACAACCCCGTGACAGCAAGGTTGCGATCTGGGGTTTACCCTTTGGCCGTCTTCCTTCTTCCATCGACAACAACAGGCACTTCTTTCATGTCTTCTCTTTTCGACCCCGTCCAGGCCGGCGACCTGGCGCTCGCCAACCGCATCGTGATGGCGCCGCTGACGCGCAACCGCGCACCCAACGCGGTGCCGCGCGACATCACGGCCACCTACTATGCGCAACGCGCCTCCGCCGGCCTGCTGATCACCGAAGCCACCGCGATCAGCCAGCAGGGCCAAGGCTATGCCGACGTGCCCGGCCTCTACGGCACCGAGCAGCTGGACGCCTGGAAGCGCGTGACCGACGCCGTGCACGCCGAGGGCGGCAAGATCGTGGTGCAGCTGTGGCATGTCGGCCGCGTCTCGCACACCGAACTGCAACCCGACAACGGCAAGCCGGTGGCGCCCTCCGCGATCACGGCCAAGACCAAGACCGTGCTGATCAAGGACGGCGTGCCGACCTTCGTCGAAACCTCCGAACCGCGCGCGCTCGATGCCGCCGAGCTGCCCGGCATCGTGCACGCGTACGCCGCCGCGGCGCGCAGCGCGGTCGAGACCGCCGGCTTCGACGGCGTCGAACTGCATGGCGCCAACGGCTACCTGCTCGACCAGTTCCTGAAGACCGGCAGCAACAAGCGCACCGACGACTACGGCGGCAGCATCCCGAACCGTGCCCGCCTGCTGCTGGAGGCGACGCGCGCGGTGGTCGACGCCGTCGGCGGCGGCCGCACCGGTATCCGCCTGTCGCCGGTCACGCCCGCCAACGACGTGCACGACGCCGACCCGCAGCCGCTGTTCGACTACGTGGTCCGGCAGCTGGCGCCGCTCGGCCTGGCCTACATCCACGTCATCGAGGGCGCCACCGGCGGCCCGCGCGAGCTGGACGACCGGCCCTTCGACTACGAGGCCCTGAAAGCCGCCTATCGCGAGGCCGGCGGCAAGGGCGCCTGGATGGTCAACAACGGCTACGACAAGCCACTGGCCGAAGAGGCGCTGAAGGAGGGCGACGACCTGGTCGCCTTCGGCCGGCCCTTCATCTCGAATCCGGACCTGGTACGCCGCCTGCGCGAAGGCGCAGCGCTGAATCCGTGGGACAAGGCCACTTTCTACGGCGGCGGCGAGGCCGGCTACATCGACTATCCCGCACTGGCCTGAGCGTCGGGGGCGAAGGCCACGCTGACGCGCAGCCCGCCCTCTTCCGAAGCCCGGGCGAAGCGGAGTTCGGCGCCCAGCAGCTTCGCGTAGCGGGCCACGATCGCCAGGCCCAGCCCCGCGCCCTGCCCGAGCTTCTGGCCCGCCGGGCCCTGCGCCCAGCGCTGCAGCAGGTCGGGCTGGGCCTCGGCCGGGATGCCGGGACCATCGTCCGCCACGCTCAGCGTCAGGCCATCGAGCTCCACGGTGATGGTGCGGCCGCCGTAGCGCAGCGCGTTGTCGATCAGGTTGTCGAGGATGCCCTCGACCAGCGCGGCATTGCCCTGCACCGACACCGCATCTTCCAGCCCGAGCCCGCCCAGGTCCACGCCCTTGGCATCGGCACGTGCCAGGTGCCGCAGCACGGCTTGCTGCCCCAGCTGGTCCAGGCGCAGGGTCTCGCGCTGCAGGCGGGTACGCCCCTCGTCGGCCAGCGCCAACCCGAGCAGCTGGTCGACCAGGCGGCTGGCGCGCGCCTGGCTCGTCGCGATCTGCTGCAGTTGCTCGCGCCAGACGGCGGGGCTCTGCTGCGCCAGACCATAGTCGGCCAGCGCGCGGATGCCCGCCAGCGGCGTCCGCAGTTCGTGCGCCACGTTGCCGGCGAACTCGCGCTGCGCCGCGGCGCTGTGGGCCAGCCGCTCGAGCAGTGCATTGAGCGTATCGCCGAGCTGCTCGAGTTCGCGCGAACTGCGCGCCACGGGCACCGGGGCGAGGTCCTGGGCGTCGCGCGTCTCCAGCGTCCGGCGCAGTTCGCCCAGCGGATGCAGCTCGCGCCCGATGCCACGCCAGAGCCCGCCCGCCAGCAGCGCGAGCAGTACCAGTTGCGGTGCCAGCGAGTACGCCAGCAATTGCTCGATCAGCAGCGCCCGCGCCCGCGTGGTCTGCGCGATGATCACTCGATAGCCGACCGGCGCTCCCTGGTCCAGCACCACCGCGCGCAGCGCCTGGCCCCGATAGTCGATGCGCGAGAAGCGGTGGCGTGCGCCCTCGCCCGGTGGTGGCGCTTCGAGCCCGGCGTCGCCGGCGAGCAGCGAGCCGTCGGGCCGCAGCACCGCGAAGAAGACCGTCTCCGACTGGTCGAACAGCAGGTTGCCGACCTCGCGCGGCGACAGCAGGAGCTCGGCGCCGCGCTCGCCCGCCCGCACGTTCGCCGACACCGAGTAGGCGTCGTCCAGCATCGCGCGGTCGAAGGCCTGCTCGGTGAAATAGCTGGCGACCACCACGGCCACCGCGGTGCCCAGCAGCCATGTCAGGCCCAATGGCACCAGCACGCGGCGCAGGACCCGCGCGGTCAGCGACGGCGCTGCCGCCGCCGCGCCGGAACTCACGTCTCGGCTTCCATCAGGTAGCCGATGCCGCGCAGCGTGCGGATGGCCGCGCCGCTGGCGACCAGCTTCTTGCGCAGCCGCGAAATGAAGGCCTCGAGCGCGTTGTCGCCCAGGGACTCGTCGAAGGTCGACAGCTTGTCCGACAGCTCGCGCTTGCTGACCGTACGGCCCGGTGGACTCATCAGCTCCCACAGCACCTCGAACTCGCGCGCCGGCAGGTCGAGCGGCACCCCCCCCACCGCAAAACGGCGCGCCCGCCGATCGAGCCGCAACTGCCCGAGCAGCGCGATGTCCTCGGTGCCCTGGGCCCGGCGCACCAGCGCCCGCAAGCGGGCCTCGACCTCGGCCAGGTCGAAGGGCTTGCCGAGATAGTCGTCGGCACCGGCATCCAGGCCCGCGATGCGCTCATCGGTGCGGTCGCGCGCGGTCAGCACCAGCACCGGCGTGCGGTCGCCGCGGGCGCGCGCGTGGCGCAGCGCCACGAGGCCGCTCGCCAGGCCGCTGGTCGGACTGGCGGTCGCCGGCAGGTTCAAGTCCAGCAGCACGGCGTCGAAGGACTGCACCCGCCAGAGGTGATCGGCGTCCTCGACGCTGGTTGCCACATCGACGCGGTGGCCCGCGTCACCCAGGCTGCGCAGCATCACGCCGCGCAGCACCGCATCGTCTTCGACCAGGAGAATTCGCATGGGACGTGATGAAAGGAAACTTCCCGTTTGTACCGCACAGAGCACCCCCTCGCTGGACATTGACATGGGGGAAAGGTTCAAACTTGCCCATCCGTTCACATGAAGGAGCAAACACGATGAGCCAGAAATTCCAGGTCACGGGCATGAGTTGCGGTCATTGTGCCGGCGTGGTGCAGAGCGCCGTCCAGACCATCGATCCCAGTGCGCAGGTCACGGTGGACCTCGAGACCGGGCACGTCGATGTGGTCAGCCAGCACCCACGGCAGGACATCATCGTGGCGATCGAGAACGCCGGCTACCAGGCCAAATAGCCATCGTGGCCTCGCCAAAGGAGGTGCGGCGTCGGCCAAAAGCTCAAATCAGTTGAATACTTTATGTTTCAAAGCGCAAAATACGCGGAGAAGTTGCTTTGATCGAAAGGGTTCCATGCTGTCGAGCCTGCTGCCTGTCTCCGTCCGCGAAGCCGCCTACAGGCGCAAGTTCATAGAGAACCCCGAGAGCGAACACCTCTTCATGGGCTCCTACGAGAGCTTTGAAGCCGCGCAAGCCGACGTGCCGCCCGGCAAGGCAATCGGCTATGACAACGCCGAGGAGGCCAAGAAGATCTACAGCCATCAACTCTACTTCTATGACTACCCGGGACTGTTCTGGCTCGGGCGGGCGCTGGAGGAGGGCATGCGCAGCGTCTTCGACCTGGGTGGCCATGTCGGCATCAAGTACTACGCCTTTCGCCGCGTGATTCCCTACCCGGCGAACCTGCACTGGACCGTCTGCGATGTGCCCGGCGTCGTCCAGACCGGGCGGGAACTCGCCATCCAGCGCGAAGTGACGTCCCAACTCGACTTCACGACCGACTTTCACGACGCCAGCGGCTACGACGTCCTGTATGCGGCGGGCTCGCTGCAATACCTGCCGCTGCAAATGTCCGAAATGCTCGCCCAGTTGCCCGTCAAGCCGAAGCGCATCGTGATCAACACGGCGGCGACGCACCCCGACCGAACCCTCTACACGCTCAACAGCATCGGCTTCGCGGTCTGTCCCTACCGCATCCAGCACCACGATGCGCTGCAGAACGAACTGGTCGAGGCCGGCTACAAGCGCCGGGACGCCTGGCGCAACGAGGGCAAGCCGATCGAGATCCCGTTCGTGGAGGGCGGTGACAAGGCCTTCTACTCCGGCTGCTGCTTCGACCTGCGCTGAGCCGCGCTGCCGGGCAGCCGGCCGGCGCCCGCTACCATCCGGCCCATGCCTTTCAACCCGCGGATCCTGATTGCCGAAGACGAGTCCGGCATCGCCGACACCCTGCAGTACGTGCTGCGCACCGATGGTTTCGTGCCGGTCTGGTGCGCCACCGCGGAGCAGGCCATCGCGCAGTTCACGGCCGAGCCGCCCGCCCTCGCGATCCTGGATGTCGGCTTGCCCGACATGAACGGCTTCGAACTCTTCAAGCGGCTGCAGGCCCTGCCCGGGGGGGCGCAGGTGCCGATGCTGTTCCTGACCGCGCGCAGCGACGAGATCGACCGCGTGGTCGGCCTCGAGCTCGGTGCCGACGACTACATCGCGAAGCCCTTCTCGCCGCGCGAGCTGGTGGCGCGGGTGCGGACCATCCTGCGCCGCAGCGGCCGGGGCGCGCAAGGGGCGCCGGCGCCCGCAGCGCCGACACCGGCAGCGGCTCCGGCAGCGGCTCCGGCGACATCGTCCACGCCGTTCGCGCTCGATCTCGAGCGCATGCAGATCCGCTACTACGGCCGCCTGCTCGAGCTCTCGCGCTACGAGTACGGCGTGCTGCGGCTGCTGGTGCAGCGGCCCGGCCGCGTCTATACGCGCGACGACCTGCTGCGCCTGGTCTGGGACGAGGCCAGCGACAGCTTCGACCGCACCGTGGACGCGCACGTGAAAACCCTGCGCGCCAAGCTCAAGGCGATCGCGCCCGAGGTCGACCCGATCCGCACGCTGCGCGGGACGGGCTACGCGTTGAACGAAGACCTGCCGCCCACCCCATGAGTACCAGGCCGGCGCCGGGCCGCCCCAAGGCGGCCTGCGGCCCCCTCGGGGGGCAGCGACCACACGAAGTGGGGAGCGTGGGGGGCACGACATGACGAGCAGGACACGCATCTTCCTCGGCATCCTGCTGATCTACACGGCAGGCATTGCCTTCCTGCTCTACCGCGTGGTGATCGACATCGACCCGCGCTATCGCGAGTCGGCCGAGGAGTCGCTGGTCGAGGCCTCGCAGCTGATGGCCAGCCTGGTCGAGCAGGACGTGATCGCCGGCGCGATCAACACCGCGCGGCTCGAGCCGCTGTTCCGATCGGTGTATGCGCGCCAGTTCTCGGCCCAGATCTACAACCTGCACAAGCGCCACGTCGAGCTGCGGATGTACGTCACCGACCGCAACGGCCGTGTGCTGTTCGACTCGCAGGGCCGCAACCTGGGCGCCGACTTCTCGCAGTGGAGCGACGTCAAGCGATCGCTGGCCGGCACCTACGGCGCCCGCACCACGCGCGACATCACGGGCGATCCGCTGAGCTCGGTGATGTACGTGGGCGCACCGGTGCGCTGGGGCAACGAGATCGTCGGCGTGGTCAGCGTCGGCAAGCCGGTGCAGAGCTTCGGCCAGTTCGTCGAGGACGCGCGGGCGCGCACGCTGTGGGTCGGCGGCGGCTCGGCGCTGGCGCTGCTGGTGGGCGCGATCATCGTCTCGATCTGGCTGGTGCGCCCCTTCGGACTGATCTCGGACTACGTGGGCTGGCTGCGCGCGCAGCGCAGCCCGAGCCTCGGGCGCATGCTGCGCCGCGCGGTCGACACGCTGCGCCGCGGCTTCGGGGAAATGCGCGACGCCTTCACCGGCCGCAACTACGTCGCCGACTACGTGCAGACCTTCACGCACGAGATCAAGAGCCCGCTGTCGGCGATCCGCGGCGCCGCCGAGCTGATCCAGGAGCCTTCGATGCCGCAGGCCGAGCGCGAGCGCTTCCTCGGCAACATCGCGCACGAGACGCAGCGCATCCAGGAGATCGTCGACCGCATGATGGAGCTCACCGCGCTCGAGACCCGGCGCGCGCTGGACCGAAGCGAGCCGGTGGCGCTGGGACCGCTGCTGCGCGAAGTGGCGGCCAGCGCCCAGGCCGCGGCGGCGCGGCGCGATGTCCGCGTGCAGGTGGCGATCCATGCCGAGGCGCGCGTCGAGGGCGACCCATTCCTGCTGCGCCGCGCGGTCAGCAACCTGCTGGACAACGCGATCGACTTCTCGCCTCCGGGCGCCGAGGTGCTGCTGGCGCTGGAAGCCAGCTCGCGCCGTGCCATCGTCAGCGTGCGCGACCGCGGCCAGGGCATCCCGGACTACGCCAAGGACAAGGTGTTCGAGAAGTTCTACTCGCTCGCGCGGCCGCACAGCCAGAAGAAGAGCACCGGCCTCGGCCTGGCCTTCGTGAAGGAGATCGCCACCCTGCACCGCGGCCGGGTCGAGCTCGCCAATGCGCCGCGCGGCGGCGCGCTGGCCACGCTCACGCTGCCGCTGCTGTCACATCACTGACCGGTGAGCTCTCCATAGGCCTTGCGGGTCTCGGGGCTCACCGCGTCGAGCACCTGCTGGTAGGAGGTCTGGTGGCGTGCCAGCAGGCGCGCAGAAGCGACGGCCTTCGACTTGCAGTACCAGTGGCAGCTGTGCTGCATCAGGAACAGCTCGGCCGACATCATGAAGGCCTTGGCCTTCGGTGCGCGATGCCGCTCGTTGCGCATCACGGCGGCGATGCCGCGGGCATGGATCGCGAAGGCCTGGCGCAGGTCGAAGGTCGCGCCAGGGAACAACTGCGGCGCGAAGGGCAGCGCGAGCGGCAGCTTGCTGACCCGCGCTTCCTTCTCGCCGATGCGCGCGAACTCGGCCGCGAAGCTGTCGAACTGGGCCGACAGCTTTTCTTCGGTGCTGTCGAGCAGGCGCCAGATCTGCGCCCGGCGCTCGGGGTCGTCCTCGCCGAGGCAGCGCAGATAGCCTTCGGTGAGGTTCTCCATGAGCTTCTCGATCTGGTAATGGCCGAGGTGGCTGCCGAGCAGCGCGATGCGCTGTCGCTGGTGCTGGGACTTGACGAGGTAGGCGCCGATGACGATCAGCGTCACCAGGGTGAGAGTTTCCATGGAGCTTCGAGGCAAGAACAGGCGTTGGGCAGCCAGGAGTGTAGGCACTGTGGCTTGCCGCGCGGCCGGCGAAGCGCGGCCCGTTCGTGAAACACCGCGGAACCGGCTTCGCCGGGCCGCTGGTGTTGCCCCCGGCGAGGGGGTGGGCGGCTACACGAAGTGAGCCAACCTGGGGGCGAGCAACAGCTACCTGAAGAAATCGAGGATGCGGCTTCGCTGCTCCGGCGCCGCGGGCGGGCTCACCGGCACGCCGGCCAGGTCCTCGGCCGACAGCGGCGCCAGCGCGGGGTCCAGGCCCAGGCTGGCCACGCCGCGGCCCGGCGCGTAGTCGTCGAAGTACCACTCGCCATCGACCTGCAGCACGCCATCGGGCGCCTTCAGCGCAGCCACCGGCACGCCCTTGAGCGCCGACTGCATGTAGCCGGTCCAGATCGGCAGGCTCAGGCTGCCGCCGGTCTCGCCGCGCACGCCGAGCTGGCGCGGCGTGTCGTAGCCGACCCAGGCGATGCCCACGCGCGTCGGCTGGAAGCCCGCGAACCAGGTGTCGAAGGAGTCGTTGGTGGTGCCGGTCTTTCCGTACAGGTCGTCGCGCCGCAACGCCTGGTAGGCCCGCGACGCGGTGCCGCCCTTCACCACGCTCTGCAGCAGCGAATCCATGACGAAGGCGTTGCGCTCGGGAATCGCGCGCCGGGCCTCGTCCAGCACCGGTGGCTCGGTCTCCATCAGCACCTTGCCGCGGGCGTCGGTGACGCGCGTCACGAGGTAGGGGTTGACGCGGTAGCCGCCGTTGGCGAACACCGCATAGCCGGCGGCCATCTGCATCGGCGTCACCGAGCCGGCGCCCAGCGCCATCGGCAGGTTGGCCGGCTGCTTGTCGCGCTCGAAGCCGAAGCGCGTCACCCAGTCCTGCGCATAGTCGGCGCCGATCGACTGCATCACGCGCAGCGTGACCAGGTTCTTCGACTGCTGCAGCGCGCGGCGCAGCGTGATCGGGCCGTCGTAGCCGCCGTCGTAGTTCTTCGGCTCCCAGGCGGTGCCGCCGGCACCGGCCTCGAAGTGCAGCGGGGCGTCGTTGACCACGGTGGCCGGCGTGAAGCCCTTCTCGAGCGCCGCCGAATAGATGAAGGGCTTGAAGCTCGAGCCGGGCTGGCGCCAGGCCTGTGTCGCATGGTTGAACTTGTTCTTGCCGAAGTCGAAGCCGCCGACCAGCGCCTGGATCGCGCCGCTCCTCGGATCGAGCGCGACGAAGGCGCCTTCGACCTCGGGCAGCTGCGTGATCTCCCAGCTGTTCTTCGGCGTGCGTGCGACCCGGATCACCGCGCCGCGGCGGATCCGGATGTCGCGGGGCGCCTTCTCCGCCAGGCCCGACTGCGCGGGCTTCAGGCCTTCGCCGCTGATCTGCAGCGCCTCGCCGTTCGCACGCAGCGCGCTGACTTCCCTGGCGCTGGACTGCAGCACCACCGCGGCCACCAGGTCGCCGTTGTCCGGGTGCTCGGCCAGGGCGTCGTCCACCGCGTCGTCGAGCGCCTTCGGGTCCTCAGGCAGATCGACGAAAGCCTCGGGACCGCGATAGGCCTGGCGCCGCTCGTAGTCCATGATGCCCTTGCGCAGCGAGCGATAGGCCGCCTGCTGCTCGGCCGCGACCAGCGAAGTCGAGACCTTGAGCCCGCTGGTGTAGATGCTGTCGCCGTACTGCGCATGCATCATCTGGCGCACGGTCTCGGCCACGTATTCGGCATGCAGCCGCGACGGGTCGGCGGCGTCGCGCAGCTGCAGCGGTTCCTTGCGCGCAGCCTCGGCCTGTGCCGCGGTGATGAAGCCGGTTTCCTGCATGCGATCGATCACGTAGAGCTGGCGGGCGCGCGCGCGGCGCGGATTCGCCACCGGGTTGTTGGTGCCCGGCGCCTTCGGCAGGCCGGCCAGCATCGCCGCCTGGGCGATCGTGATGTCCTGCAGCGGCTTGCCGAAATAGGTCTCGGCCGCAGCGGCGAAACCGTAGGCACGGTTGCCCAGGTAGATCTGGTTCAGGTAGATCTCGAGGATCTGGTCCTTCGTGAGCTGGCGCTCCATGCGCAGCGCCAGCAGGATCTCCCAGGTCTTGCGCTGCACCGTGCGCTCGGAGCTCAGGTAGACGTTGCGCGCGACCTGCATCGTGATGGTGGAAGCCCCCTGCTTGCGGCCGCCCTGCAGGCTGGCCACCGCAGCACGCACGAAGCCCTTGTAGTCGACGCCGCCGTGTTCGTAGAAGCGCGCGTCCTCCACCGCCAGCACCGCGTCCTTCATGACCTGGGGAATCTGCGCGAAGGGCGTCAGGTTGCGGCGCTCCTCGCCGAACTCGCCGATCAGCGTGCCTTCGGCCGAATAGACCCGCAGCGGCTGCTTGGGCTGGTAGTCCAGCAGCGCGGACAGGTCGGGAAGGCGCGGGTAGATCGTGGCCACCGCAATGCCGCCGGCGATCGCCAGCACCACCACGATGCCGGTCGACAGCGCCGCGAGCCAGGCGGCCGTACGGCGCCAGGTCGGCGCGCGGGAGGGAGTTGCGCAGGGAGAGGTCATGGCAGGGAGGGAGCAGGAACAGGCGGCGATGGTTCCCGATCCGGGCGATGCCCGTGTGAAGTCCCTTGGCCCGGGACTTCACACGGACTTCACACAAGCCTGCGTCGGCCGCGCCGGACTTCAAGAAGCCTTCCAACTCCCTTCTTGGACGCTGTCGACATTGGGCACCGTGCAAGTTCGCACAAGAAGAAGGAGAAGGAACAACACCATGGACACCACCGCCACCCCTCGTCGCCCCGGCCGCCGGCTCTGGCTGGTCACCGTGGCGCTGGCCGCCGCGAGCTTCCTCGCGCTGAGCCTGCGCCCGCTTCATGCGCAGGAGGCGCCGGGCCCGCGCGCGAAGACCGAGAGCCCGTACTTCTTCGTCAAGAGCGACGACCCCGAGCTCGACCGCCTGCCGCTCAAGGGCACCGAGGTCGACGTGAAGATCTCCGGCGTGATCGCCGACGTCACGGTCACGCAGACCTACCGCAACGAGGGGCAGCGGGCGATCGAGGCCCGCTACGTGTTCCCGGGCTCGACCCGCGCCGCAGTCGGCGCCCTCGACATGCGGATCGGCGAGCGCCTGATCACGGCGCAGATCCGCGAAAAGGCACAGGCCCGCATCGACTACGACGCCGCGAAGAAGGAAGGCAAGACCGCGGCACTGCTCGAGCAGCACCTGCCCAACGTGTTCCAGATGAACGTCGCCAACATCCTGCCGGGCGACGAGGTCCGGGTGACGCTGCGCTACACCGAGCTGCTGGTGCCGCAGGGCGGCAACTACCAGTTCGTCTATCCGACGGTGGTCGGGCCGCGCTACAACAGCCCGCAGTCGGAGAACGCGCAGGCCCGCTGGGTGGCGCAGCCCACATTGCGCGCGGCGGTCGCACCGGGCACCGCCTTCAAGCTCAAGGTCGCGCTCGACATGCCGATGGCGCTGCAGGAAGTGCGCTCGCAAAGCCATGCGATCGAGCTCGCCCGGCGCGATGGCGACGCCCATGCCGACGTCACGCTGGCCCGCAGCGCCGGGCCGGCCGACAACCGCGACTTCGTGCTCGCCTGGCGGCTCGCGGGCGAGCGGATCCAGTCCGGGCTGATGCTCTACCAAGGCCACGGCGACGGTTCCGAGAACTTCTTCCTCGCGATGGTCGAGCCGCCGAAATCGGTGGCCGCGAACGCCATCTCGCCGCGCGACTACCTCTTCGTGGTCGACATCTCGGGCTCGATGCACGGCTTCCCGCTCGACACCGCCAAGGCCATGCTGGAGCGGCTGATCGGCGGCCTGCGGCCCAGCGACACCTTCAACGTGCTGCTGTTCTCGGGCAGCAACCGCATGCTGTCGCCGCACTCGGTGCCGGCCACCCGCGCCAACATCGCGCAGGCGCTGGCGACGATCCAGAACTACGGCGGCGGCGGCAGCACCGAGCTGATCCCGGCGCTGAAGCGGGCCTATGCCGAGCCGAAGGCCGAGGGCGTCTCGCGCACGCTGGTGGTGGTCACGGACGGCTACGTCACCGTCGAGCGCGAAGCCTTCGAACTGGTGCGCCGGAACCTCGGCCGGGCCAACCTGTTCGCCTTCGGCATCGGCTCCTCGGTCAACCGGCACCTGATCGAGGGCCTGGCGCGCGCCGGCATGGGCGAGCCCTTCGTGATCACCGATCCGGTCCAGGCGCCCGAGCAGGCCGCGCGCTTCCGCCGCCTGGTCGAGTCGCCGGTGCTGACGCAGGTCAAGGCGCGCTTCGAGGATCTCGATGTCTACGAGGTGGAGCCGATGTCACTGCCCGACGTGCTCGGCGAGCGCCCGGTGATCCTGTTCGGCAAGTGGCGCGGCGAGGCCAAGGGCCGGCTCGTGATCGAAGGCCGCGGCGCCGAGGGTCCGTACCGGCAGGCGCTGAAGGTGGACCCGCAGGCGCGCCGGGACGCGGCCGCGCTGCGCAGCCTGTGGGCGCGGCATCGCATCGCGAGCCTCTCCGACCAGGAAGCGCTGGAGGGCGGCGACGACCTGCGCCAGCGCATTACCGACCTGGGCCTGCGCTACGGCCTGCTCACGCAATACACCAGCTTCATCGCCATCGACCGCGTGGTGCGTAACCCGGCGCCGCAAAACGCAGCCGGCGTCGACCAGCCGCTGCCGCTGCCGCAGGGCGTCGGCGAGCTCGCGCTCGGCCAGAGCCTGGGCGCCGAGGTGCCGAGCACGCCCGAGCCGGAGATGCTGGGCGCGATCGCGGTGCTGCTCTCGATGCTCGCGATGCTCAGGCGCCGTGCCCGCCGAACCGACACGCGCCGGATGACTTCCTGAGACCTTGCGGGACAGACCAAGAAACTGCGAAGCAGTTTTTGCTCTGTCCTCAACTGATCAGAAAGACTGCTCAAGAAGACCAAAAGAAACCATGACCATGACCCTCGACACTCTCGCCAGCCGCCATCCGCGCCTGTTCGAGGCCGGGATCCGGCTCGACCGCGCACCGGCCCTGGCCTGGCTCGCGCTGCAGGCCGCCGCGCTGGCGCCGACCTGGCTCTGGATGGGGCGGCGGATGCTGGACCGCTCCGACGATCCGCTCGGCCTGCTGGCGCTCGCGGCGCTGGCCGTGCTCGTGATGGCCTTGCGCGGCGAACTGCGCGCGGCGCCGCGCCTCGGCTGGCTGGCGCTCGCCGCCCTGGCAACGGTGGCCGCCACGCTGGCACRCACCGGCGTCGGCGCCCTGCCCGCGCTGCCGCCGCTGGCCGCGGCGCTCGTGGCCATGCTCGCAGAGGCCTGCGGCTTGCTGGCCTTCCTGCCGCGCCAGGTGGCCGCGGGGCCGGTCGCCGGGCTGGCGGTGCTGGCGCTGCCGCTCCTGTCCTCGCTGCAGTTCTACGCCGGCTATCCGCTGCGTGTGGCCACCGCCGAGGCCAGCCGCTGGCTGCTGGCGCCGGGCTTCGAGATCGCGCGCGAGGGCAGCAGCCTCCGGGTCGACGGCCAGCTGGTGATCGTCGACGCGCCCTGCTCGGGCGTGCAGATGGTCTGGCTCGGCTACTTCACGGCCTGCGTGGTGGCGCTCTGGGCCCGCCGCGACGACCGCGGCTTCCTCGCCCGGCTGCCGGCCGTCGGCGCACTGGTGCTGCTGGGCAACATCGTGCGCAACAGCCTGCTGATCGCCCTGGAGGCCATCGGGCTCGCGCCGGCACCGTGGCTGCACGACGCCTTCGGCCTGGCACTGCTGGCGGCGGTCTGCGGTGGCATCGCATGGGTGATGAACCTGGGAGAACGGCATGGCCATCGCGCTGCTTGACCGCTGCTTCGCCAACCGCTTCGTGCATCGCATGCTGCACAAGGCGCTGTTCGCGCTCGCCATGCTGCTCTGCCTGGCCTGGTCGGGCAGCGCGGCGCTGCGGCGGCCGCCGACCGCCGCTGCGGCTGCCGCTGCCGCCTCCACCGAATGGCCCAGCGAGTGGGACGGTGCGCCGCTGCGGCCCCTGGCGATGAGCGCCGTCGAGCGCCGCTTCGCCGAGCAGTTCCCCGGCGCCATCGCGCGCCTGACCGATGGCGAGCAGGTGCTGGTGCTGCGCCAGGTGAACGCGCCGACCCGCATGCTGCACCCGGCCGCCGACTGCTACCGCGCACTGGGCTACGGCATCGCCCAGGCCCGCCTCGAGCGCGACCTGCACGAGCGACTGTGGCGCTGTTTCGTCGCCGAACGCGACAGCAGGAAAAAAATCCGGGTCTGCGAGCGCATCGTCGACGCCGGGGGCGACGCTTTCACCGACACTTCAGCTTGGTACTGGGCGGCGGCCAGCGGCCGCTCGCGCGGGCCATGGCAAGCTGTGACCCTGGCAAGACAGATCGAGTGACGCGCATGGAAGCACCCCCGAAGCGCCTGCGGCGCCTCCCCCTCGAGGGGGCGATACCAGCGGCCCGGCAAAGCCGGCTCCGCGGTATCCCTGACATCGGGAGACGCCGGTTTCATGCATCGCGGGTCACACGATGGCGTGATGGAACATTTGACAGAGTGAGAGTGATTTGCTGAAGAAAGCGCTGGTTTACCTGCTTTTCGCGACCCTGGCCCTGATCCTGACGGCGGCGGTCGCGGTGTACCTGATCCTGAAGCTGGCGCTGGCGCCCGGTCGAGACGAATGGCCGGCACGCATCCAGGCCGGCCCGGTGGCGATCGATGTCGGCGTTCCGACCGCGATCCGGCTGGCCACCTCCTCCTGGTTCGCGCCCTGGCTCGCCGGCCGCACGATGGAGACCGCTCATGGACCGGTGCAGTTCGGCTGGGACGCCGCGACCGAGACCCTGGAGCTCCGGTGCGCACCCTGCAGCGCGCCCGTGCCGGCGCTGGGCACTGCACCGATCCGGCTCGACAGCCTGCGCGCCACGGTGCGCCGCGACGCCGGCACGCTGAGCGGCGCGCTCGAAGCCGCGCCGCCCGCCCGGCCGCTGCTGGCGGAAGGCCGTATCGACGACGGGATCCTGCGCGGGCGCTGGACCGGCCGGCTCTCGCAACAAGCCCTGCACATCGACATCCGCGTGCCCGAGACGCCCATCACGAGCTGGTACGCGGTGTTGTCGCCCGGCCTGCCGGAACTGCAGCGCGCCCGCATCGGCGGCACGCTGGCACTCAACGCCCAGGCGGCGCTGCCAGCCGGCACTTTCGCGCTGCAGCCGCGCATCGCCGACTTCTCCGTCGACGGGCTGGGCACCGAGGCGTTCGCCAATGCGCGCAGCCGCTGCGGCGCACCGAGCCGCCTCGGCAGCGACAGCTGGCTGGCGCGCGCCGTGATCGCGGCCGAAGACCAGCGCTTCTTCACCCATCCGGGCTACGACATCGCCGAACTGGGCGCTTCGCTCGAAGTCAACCAGAAGGCGGCCAAGGCCGAGCGCGGCGGCAGCACCCTGAGCCAGCAGCTCGCCAAGATGCTGGTCACCGGCGCCGAGCAGAGCGCCGACCGCAAGTTGCGCGAGCTGCTCTACGCGGTCGAGATGGAGCAGACGCTGGGCAAGGCGCGCATCCTGCAGCTCTACCTGGACAACGCGCCCTGGGGCGCCCAGATTTGCGGCGCCGAAGCCGCGGCGCGCACCTATTTCAAGCGCTCGGCCCGCAACCTCGAGCCGGCGCAGGCGGTCTGGCTGGCCGCCATGCTCAACAACCCGGCCGCCGCGGTGCGCAAGTGGCAGCAGGACGGCAACATCAACATCGAACGGGCCAAATGGGTCGCCGAAGGCGTGCGCGGCATCAGCAAGCCGCAGCGCGACGCCCTGCTGCGCAATGTCGCGGCCGCGCGCTTCGCACCACCTTGACGCAGGCCGCCGCGCGCACCAACCCGGCGCATCGGACGACCGGCCGCGGGCCGGGCCGCTGGCACATGTCTTGCGATGGCATCCCCAATGGATGCTGTCACCGCCCCCCCGCCCGCAGCCGTTGAAATCGTCGCGCTGAGCAAGCGCTACGCCGCCGGCACGCCCCCTGCCGTCGACCAGATCGACCTGCGCATCGCCAGCGGCAGCTACTGCTGCCTGCTCGGACCCTCGGGCTGCGGCAAGAGCACCACGCTGCGGATGGTCGCCGGCCACGAGTCGGCTTCCGGCGGCGACATCCTGCTCGACAACCGCAACATCACGAACCTGCCGGCGGCGGCGCGCGGCACTGCGATGATGTTCCAGAGCTTCGCGCTGTTCCCGCACCTGTCGGCGCTCGACAACGTCGCCTTCAGCCTCAAGATGAAGGGCGTCTCGAAGAGCGAGCGCCACAGGCGCGCCGCCCACCTGCTCGAGCGGGTGGCGATGGGCCACCTGGCCGAACGTAAGCCCGGCGAGCTGTCGGGCGGCCAGCAGCAGCGGGTGGCGCTGGCACGCGCACTGATCACCGAACCGCGCGTACTGCTGCTCGACGAGCCGCTGTCGGCGCTCGACCCCTTCCTGCGGATCCAGATGCGCGCCGAGCTGCGGCGCTGGCAGAAGGAGCTCGGCCTGACCTTCATCCATGTCACGCACTCGCAGGAAGAGGCGATGGCGCTGGCCGACACCATGGTGGTCATGAACAACGGGCTGATCGAGCAGGTCGGCTCGCCGCACCAGGTCTACAACCACCCGGCCAGCGAATTCGTGGCGCGCTTCATGGGCGGCCACAACGTGTTCGCGCTGAACGACGGGCTGGTCGCGGTGCGCAACGACCACACGCGGATCGCGCCGGCGACCGGCGCCGCCGGCGATCCGGGCATCCCGGCCCATGTCACCGACGTCGAATACCAGGGCACCTACGTGCTGCTCGGCCTGCGCCTCACCGGCGTGCGCCCCGAACTCAGCGGCATCTCGGTGCTGCTGTCGGAAAAGGACTTCGCCGTCCGCAGCTACGAAGTCGGCGAGAGCGTGCGCATTTCCTGGGCCGAGTCGGACGCCCGGACGCTGGGTCCGGGCGCCGTACGTCCCGCGGCGCGCGACGGCGGCACGCCCGTGCCACGCAACGCGCCGTTGGCGGCCCTGGCGGCGATGGCGGCCTGAAAAAGGGCCCTCGGCGCTGGTTCCGCATCCGGTTTTTCCTTTCCTCCCCTTCTTCACCACCCGCCTCCCAGGAGACCTCCCATGTCCAAAAAAATCGAAACCCCCTCCACCGGCGTGCAGCGCCGCACGCTGCTGCAGGGCACCGCGGGCATCCTCGCGGCAGGCGTGTTCCCGGCCATCCATGCGCAGGAGAAGATCGTGCTGCGCTACCTCGGCACCGCGGTCAACCAGGACAAGGCGATCGCCGAGAAGTTCAAGGCCGACACCGGCATCGAGATCCAGTACGTGGCCGTCACCACCGACGACGTCACCAAGCGCGCCGTGACCGCGCCGAACAGCTTCGACCTGATCGACACCGAGTACTTCTCGCTGAAGAAGATCGTGCCGACCGGCAACCTCAAGGGCATCGACACCCAGCGCGTGAAGAACGCCGACAAGATCACCAGCGTGTTCACCAAGGGCGAGGTCGCGGGCAAGAAGATCGGCAGCCAAGGCACGGCGCCGATCAAGGTGATCTTCCTCGAGGGCGAGAAGAGCAAGGTGTTCTCGAAGACGCCGACGCAGTTCATGTCGCTGATCCCGACCACCTACAACGCCGACACGCTGGGCATCCGGCCCGACCTCATCAAGCGGCCGATCGGCTCCTGGGCCGAGCTGCTGAACCCCGAGTTCAAGGGCAAGGCCGCGATCCTCAACATCCCGTCGATCGGCATCATGGACGCCGCGATGGTGGTCGAGGCCAAGGGCATCCACAAGTACGCCGACAAGGGCAACATGACCAAGGCCGAGATCGACCTGACGATCAAGACGCTCATCGAGGCCAAGAAGGCGGGCCAGTTCCGCGCCCTGTGGAAGGACTTCAACGAGTCGGTCAACCTGATGTCCTCGGGCGAGGTGGTGATCCAGTCGATGTGGTCGCCGGCCGTGACCGCGGTGCGCAGCAAGGGCATCGCCTGCACCTTCCAGCCGCTCAAGGAAGGCTACCGCGCCTGGGCCTCGGGCTTCGGCCTGCCGGCCACCTTGTCGGGCAAGAAGCTCGACGGCGCCTACGAGTTCATCAACTGGTTCCTCGACGGCTGGGCCGGCGCCTACCTGAACCGCCAGGGCTACTACAGCGCCGTACTGGAAACCGCCAAGGCCAAGATGGAACCCTACGAGTGGGCCTACTGGATGGAAGGCAAGCCCGCCACGCAGGACATCAAGAGCCCGCAGGGCGACGTCATCGCCAAGGTCGGCGCGCTGCGCGACGGCGGCAGCTACGAACAACGCATGGGCGGCATCGCCTGCTGGAACGCGGTCATGGACGAGAACGAGTACATGGTAAAAAAATGGAACGAATTTGTGGCTGCCTGACGGCAGTCCACAAATTCGACCCCCAGGCTGCGCTGCGCTTCGCCCACCCCCTGCAAGGGGGCGACACCAGCGGCCCGGCAAAGCCGGTTCCGCGGTGTCCCACCAACGGGCATCGCGTTGCTCGCCTGAGGAAACACTCCATCTTCCACTTCATTCATGAGTGCACCTGCCGCCATCGGCCACGCCACATCGCCGCCCACCAAACCCATCAAGGCCTGGTGGCAGGCGGCGCCGTTCGCGCTGGTGTTCCTGCTGTTCTTCCTGATCCCGCTGGCGCTGATCGCGATGGTCAGCCTGTGGAACTTCAACGAGTACGAGCTGATCCCGGCGGTCTCGCCGCGCAACTACCTGAGCATCTTCGAAGGCTGCGCGCACCTCACCGACAACGGCGACTTCTGCGTCACGCTGTCGACCTACCTCAGCACGCTCAAGTTCTGCCTGCTGGTCTGGGGCATCACGCTGCTGATCGGCTTCTCGGTGGCCTACTTCCTGGCCTTCCACGTGCGCTCGCCGGGCATGCAAACGCTGCTCTTCGTGCTGTGCACTGTGCCCTTCTGGACCTCCAACGTGATCCGCATGATCTCGTGGGTGCCGCTGCTGGGCCGCAACGGCCTCGTCAACCAGGGGCTGATGGGCATGGGCCTGGTCGACGCGCCGGTCGAGTGGCTGCTGTTCTCGGACTTCTCGGTGGTGCTGGCCTTCGTGCACCTCTACACGATGTTCATGATCGTGCCGATCTTCAACTCGATGATGCGCATCGATCGTTCCCTGCTCGAGGCCGCCAACGACTCCGGCGCCTCGGGCTGGCAGACGCTGTGGAACGTGATCGTGCCRCTGTCGCGCACCGGCATCCTGATCGGCTCGATCTTCGTCATCACGATCGTGATGGGCGATTTCGTCACCATCGGCGTGATGGGCGGGCAGCAGATCGCCTCGGTCGGCAAGATCATCCAGGTCCAGACCTCCTACCTGCAGTTCCCGCTGGCCGCCGCCAACGCGATGATCCTGCTGGCGGTGGTGCTGATGATCATCTGGGGCCTGACCCGGCTGGTCGACATCCGCAAAGAACTATGACACACGCCCAGGTTGGCTCACTTCGTGTAGCCGCCCCCGGTAGGGGGTGGGCGCGCGACACGAAGTGCGCGCAACCTGGGGGCGAGCAACAATGATCGGCGAACAGCGCAGCGCGGGCTTCTGGCCCCTCGCGATCATCTTCGCGCTGTTCGTGATCTTCCTCTACGGCCCGATGGTCACGATCTTCGTGCTGAGCTTCCAGGGCCCCGAGGGTGGACTCACCTTCCCCTTGCGCGGCGTCTCGCTGCACTGGTTCCGCAAGCTCGCCGAGGGCCTGGGCACGGTCGACATCGGCGCCGCCTTCGGCCGCTCGCTGATGCTCGGCGCGGTGGTCATGGGGTTCACCGTGGTGTTGTCGGTGCTGGCCGGCCTCGCCTTCCGCAAGCGGCTCAAGGGCGGCAACGCCTTGTTCTTCGTCACGGTGGCGAGCCTGATCATGCCGTCGATCATCGTCTCGCTCGGCATCGGGCTGCAGTTCCGCCTGCTCGACAGCGGCATCAAGGCAGCGCTGGGCGCGATCGGCGCCGAAGGCACGCTGGAGAGCTACGGCACGGCGCTCGGCCTCCTCAGCTCGGCGCTCGGCGCCCACCTGACCTGGACGCTGCCCTTCGGCCTGCTGATCATGTTCGCGGTCTTCAACCGCTTCAATCCCGCCTACGAGGAGGCTGCGCGCGACCTCGGCGCCACGCCCTGGCAGAGCTTCCTGCACGTGGTGCTGCCGCTGATCGGGCCGTCGGTGGTCGGCATCGGCATGTTCGGCTTCACGCTGAGCTGGGACGAGATCGCGCGCACCTCGCAGGCCATCGGCGACGTCAACACGCTGCCGCTCGAACTGCAGGCGCTGACCTCGACCGTGACCACGCCATCGATCTACGCGCTCGGCACGGTGACCACCGTCGTGTCCTTCGCGGTGATGGCGATCGCGCTGGGGTCGGCGGCCCTGCTGCGGCGGCGGTCGTCGCGCCGAGGATGATGGCCAGGCTGCTCGTCATCAACCCGAACACCTCGGCGGCGGTGAGCGGGCTGCTGCAGCAGCATCTGCAGGCGCAGCTGGCAGGCGCCCTCGAGGTCCACGCCGTCACCGCCCGCTTCGGCGCTCCCTACATCGCCAGCGAGGCCACCTACGCGGTGGCACAGCACGCGGTGCTCGACGCCTGGGCCACGGCCTACGCCCACGGCGAGCGGCCCGACGCGGTCCTGATCGGCTGCTTCGGCGATCCGGGGCTGTTCGCGTTGCGCGACGGCGCCGGCGTGCCGGTCGGCGGCCTGGCCGAGGCTGCCTTCGCGGCTGCGGCGCGGCATGGCCGCTTCGCCATCGTTACTGGCGGCGAGCGCTGGCGGCCGATGCTCGAGCGTCTGGCGTCCTCGCTCGGCTTCTCCGCCTCGCTGGCCGGCATCCACACGGTGGCGCCCAGCGGCGCCCAGCTGGCGCAGGACCCGGTCGGCGCCCGCAGCCTGCTGGCCGATGCCTGCCTGGAAGCGGCGAAGCGCTTCCAGGCTCGGGCCGTGATCCTGGGCGGCGCCGCCCTCGCCGGCATGGCCGCCGACATTGCCGGCGCCGTGCCGGTGCCGCTGATCGACAGCGTGAGCGCCGGCGGCGAGTGGGCGCTCGAGGCCATCCGGAGCGCCGCACCCGCCGGCGCCGCCAGTGGCTTCGGCGTCGCCTGGCAGAGCGTCTCCTGGGAGCTCGAGGCGCTGGGCTGACCGTTGCGACAGCCCCACCGGCAGCGCGGTCGCCCCAACCGTGCCACCATGCCGCCATGAGCACCCCCTCCCATGCCCATCCCTCCCACGCCATCGAGCCGCTGTCGCTCTCGCAACCGCGCGGCATCGACCAGATCGTGGCCGGCGTCTCGACCAGCGACGGCGACGGCGTCAAGCTCACGCGCGTGCTGCACCAGACGCTGCAGCAGCGGCTCGACCCCTACCTGATGCTCGATGCCTTCGGCAGCGACAACCCGGGCGACTACATCGGCGGCTTTCCGAGCCACCCGCACCGTGGCTTCGAAACCGTGACCTACATGATCTCCGGACGCATGCGCCACCGCGACAGCGCCGGCCACGAAGGCCTGCTGTCGAACGGCGGCGTGCAATGGATGACCGCCGGCCGCGGCCTGGTGCACAGCGAGCTGCCCGAGCAGGAAGAGGGCCTCATGGAAGGCTTCCAGCTGTGGCTCAACCTGCCGGCCAAGGACAAGATGCGCGAGCCCTCGTACCGCGACATCCAGAGCCCCGAGATTCCCGAGTTCACCACCCCGGCCGGTGTCCACGTGCGCGTGATCGCGGGCACAAGCCACGGCGTCCAGGGCGCGGTGCAGCGCGCGCACACCGAGCCGCTCTACCTCGATGTCACGCTGCCTCCCGGGGCCGAGTTCGCGCAGCCTCTGCCGGACGACCACAACACCTTCGTCTACGTGTTCCGCGAGTCGCTCTACATCGGCAGCGCCGAGATTCCGACCAAGCGCATGGCGATCCTGGCCAACGAGCCCGGAAGCGACGGGGTCGTGCTGCGCGCACCGGCATCGAACCACAGCCCGGCCCGCGCGCTGCTGATCGCCGGCAAGCCGCTGCACGAGCCGATCGCCCAGTACGGGCCGTTCGTGATGAACACGCACGAGCAGGTCACGCAGGCGGTGCACGATTTCCAGAACGGCAAGCTGGGCTGAACCGCCGAGGCGGCCCGTCCCGAGCGCGTCGGGCCGTTCATTCTTCTTTACCGGCGCTGACACCGGGATCACGATCGGGATACATCGCGGCAGCAGACTTCGTCTCACCTGCTGCCCCTCGGTGGCAGGCTTCTTCGAAAGGAAGCACTCTCATGATCCCGTCTCG